>JAWWAN010000516.1:0-3242 GCA_033721675.1 Rhodothermales bacterium
CGCTTCGGCCGCGCCACCGTGGCGCCCCGCCTCGCGCTCGACCTCGCGCGCGGCATCGAGATCGCCTTCGGCCCGGCCTTCGAGTTCGTCGACGTGCGGGAGGACGAGGATCGGTTCGTGACCGTCCCCCAGCCCGGCATCACCGAGAACACCTTCGGGCAGCTCGTCTATGGCGCCGCGGAGGCCGCCCTCACGCTCCAGAGCATCGACCACGCCCCGAACCCGCGACAGGGGTTCCGCTGGCGCACGACGGCCGACGCGCACCTCAACCTCGAAGACCGGGGCGACGCCTACCTGACGCTCGCCTCCGACCTCGCCTTCTACGCCTCGCCCTCGCTGACGCCGCAGCTGACGGTGGCGGCCCGTGCCGGCGGCGAGCACATCGCCGGCACGTTCCCCTTCTTCGACGCCGCCACGCTCGGCGGCAAGGACAATCTGCGCGGCTACCGCTCCACGCGTTTCGCTGGCCGCACGAGCGCCTACCAGAACCTCGACGTGCGCGTCGAGGTCTTCGACTTCGGCGGGTACCTCGGTTATGGCGAGGCCGGCGTCCTCGGCTTCCTCGACAACGGCCGCGTGTGGACCGACGGCGAGGACTCGCGGACGTGGCACCAGGGCTACGGGGGCGGCCTGTGGGCCCACCTCTTCGACGCCGCCACGCTGACGGCCACCTACGCCCTCTCGCCCGAAGCTCGCACGTTCACGCTCCAGCTCGGTTTCCAGTTCTGAGAGGAAGCGGGCTCACTCCGCATCCCCCAGACGGCGCAGCAGAAAATCGGCGGCGGCGTGGTAGGCGTCGAGCCAGCGGCGGTGCGTGAGGAAGCCGTGGACCTCGTCCGGGAAGACGAGCTGCTCGACCTCGACGCCGCGCTCGCGCAAGGCCTCGACGAGCGCGACGGTCTCGACGAAGGACACATTCCGGTCGTCGTCGCCGTGGATGACGAGCACGGGCGAGCGCCACGTGTCGAGGTGCGCCATCGGCGAGGCCTGGAAGGCGACGCGGGCGGCCTCCGGGTCTTCGAGCGGTTCGTAGGAGGGCACGAAGGTCTGGATGCCCACGTTCCAGTCGTGCACGCCGTGGATGTCCACGCCGGCCGCGAAGAGGTCGGAGGCGCGGGCGAGGCCGAGGGCCGTCAGGTAGCCGCCGTAGGAGCCACCCCAGAGCCCGATCCGCTCGCCGTCTACGTCCGGCCGGTTCTTGAGGTAGAGGCCGGCGCCGAGCACGTCGAAGAACTCGCTGCCGCCGCCGGCGCCGTAGCCGAGTGCCTCCCGGAACGCCATCCCGTAGCCAATCCCGCTACGGTAGTTGACCGAGAGCACGACGAACCCCCGGCTGGCGAGGTACTGGTTGAGCGCGTAGGCGTTATGGTAGTAGCCCCGGTAGTGCCACCCGAGCAGCATCTGCCGCCGCGAGCCGCCGTGGAAGAACACCACCGCCGGCCGCCGCTGGCCCTGCCACGGCTCGGGCGGCAGGAAGAGCTGGCCGGGGATCTCCATACCGTCGGCGGCGGTGAACGTCACGGCCTGCGGCACCACGAGGTGCTCGTCCGGGAAGGCCTCGGGGACGGGGGCGAGGGCGCGCGCCGTGCCGCCGGGCGGCATGATGGCGGCGTGCGCGGGCACCCGGGCGTCCGAGCGGAGGAAGGCCAGGGTGCCATCGGCGAGCGGCGTCGGCGCCCACTCGATGCCGTCGCCCGTGGTCAGGGGCTGCGGCGCCCCGCCGGCCGGATCGACGCGCCAGAGGTGGCGCCGGTCGATGTCGCCCTGGTTGGACGAGTAGACCACCGTGCGGCCGTCGGGCGCGAGGGCCACGTCTTCGACCTCGCCGTCGCGGGGCGTCAGCAGGCGCGCGGCGCCGCCGGAGGCGGGCACGGCGTAGAGGTGGGTCCAGCCCTCTCGCTCCCAGGGGAAGACGAGGTGCCCGCTGGCCGTCCACAGCACCTGGTTCTCTGCGACGACGCCCCGGAAGGCGCTGCCCATGCCGGCCGCGGCGGTGAAGACGGTCTGCGCGGTGCCCGTGGCGGCATCCGCCACGAGGAGGCTCCACGGCTGCGCCTCGCGCTCGGCCTGGAAGAGCGCCACTGCGGTCGAGGCCGGCTCGCGGAGAAACACGATACGCGCGCCGTCCGGACTCCACGCCGGATTGCTGTCTCGGTCGGTGCTCGGGGCCATCCAGCGGAGGGTGCCCGCGCCGAGGTCGTAGACCCCGACGAAGCGGTGCGTGCCCCGGCTGCTGACGAAGGCGAGCCTGGACCCATCGGGGCTCCAGCGGAGGGAGCCGAGCCCGCCCCGCGCCTGCACGAGCACGGAGGGCTCTGCGCTGCCGTCGAGCGGGGCGTGCCAGATCTGCCCGCGCTGGGTGAAGGCCACCGCGTCGCCGCGTGGCGAGACGGCGGGGCTGCTGCCCTCCCCGATCCGGACGGGCTCGCCGCCGCCGAGGTCGATGCGCCAGAGCGCGCGTTCGGCCCCACCGGGATCGCTCGTGGGGTTGGGGAGATCGCCCTGGCGGTTGGGCGCCCCACCGCGTACGTAGACCAGGTGCGCGGCGTCCGGCGTGAAGGCGAGGCTGCCGAGGGCCTGGCCGTCGTCCTCGGTGTAGGCCGTGAGCTGGCGCGCGCGGTAGTCCGGCGGCGCGGCCACCCAGAGGTTGCGCACGCCCCGGTCGTTCTGTACCCAGGCCACGGCCTCCCCGCCGGGCGCGGCCGTAAGGCCGGAGGGGAAGGGCGCGCTGAGAACCTGGTCGAGCGTGAAGGGGCCGTCCTGGGCCGCGGCGGGCAGCGCGGTAGCGAGAACCAGCACGAGAAGAAGGCGAGGAGTGGGCATGGCGAAGGCCGTGGTTGGCGTCGGAAAAAACCGCTCGGAGAAGCTACCCATCCGTCTGGATAAAATCGCGGACGCGCCCGCCGGGAACCGGCCGAATCCTGCGATACTTGAACCGTCATTTTCCCCCTCACCGACGTGCCTGTGTGCTGGTGATCCTGTTCGACGAGTGCTGACGGAGCAGCGATGCGCGGAGCACCATGGAACCGGTTCTGACGAACGGCGCGGTCTTCCCGCCGGCTGCGCCACCGGCGCCGGGCGCGTGGCGGCGGCTCCGCGCGGCGCTGGCCTATCCCTATCACGCGGCCGCCCCCGACGCCGACGCCTGCACCCTCACCGATGCGGTCTACGCCCTCACGCTCCACCGCGCCCGCGTCTTCTCGCTGATCGTCCTCGGCGTCGACGCGCTGCTGTTCTATCTC
>JAWWAN010000517.1:0-3241 GCA_033721675.1 Rhodothermales bacterium
CCGGCGACGCCGGCCACCCCCAGGGCTCCGGCTGCGCAGGGGAGCGTGCTGTCGAACGGGGCGCTGAAATCGCAGGTGTAATAGGGTTCTTCCGCCGTCAGCGTGCCGTCGGCCAGGCGGTGGATGGCCCGCACCGTCGCGGCCGTCGTGTCGTAGCGGACGTAGACGTATCCGGTCGGGAATTGCTGATCCCGGCTACCGATATAGAGACGATGCCGCTCGGCCGTGTACGCGCGTCCGCCGATGATCGTATCTTGGATCATCTCGACGAGGCGGTAGGTCGTATCGAGGACGAAAGGATTGGTGATCTGGTATTCCCAGGCGTTGCCGACCAGAATCGGGTAGTAGCCGCGCCAGTCCGTCGTGTCGGGCGTCGGCTGGGCCTGGAGGGCGGCCGGGGCGAGGGCCAGCAGGAGCAGGGCGGCGCAGCGCATCGTCGGGGTTCTCGAAGAAGAGCACTCGTGCAGGGTAGTACAATCCACGCGATCCGGATATGCAGTTCGACCTCCATCATGCGCACGCCTGGGATCTCACGCCGAAGGAGGCTGTGGCGCTGCAGCGGACGCTGGCACAGCAGGTGCGCGAGGAGCCGCTCGGCCGGCCGGTCGAGACCATCGCCGGCATCGACGTGAGCATCCGGGGGGATCTGGCGCAGGCGGCCGTCGTCGTGCTCACCTATCCCGGCCTCGAAACCGTGGATCGCGCCATCCACCGGGCCACGGTGCCGTTCCCGTACATCTCGGGCCTGCTTTCCTTCCGCGAGGTGCCGGTCATCCTGCCCGCCCTGGAGAAGCTGACGGTCCGCCCGGACGTGTTGATGACCGACAGCCAGGGCCGCGCCCACCCCCGCCGCATCGGGCTGGCGTGCCACCTCGGCGTGTTGCTGGACTGGTCCGCGCTCGGCGTCGCCAAGACGCGCCTGACGGGGCATTTCGAGGCGCTGGGCGTGGAGAAAGGGAGCCAGGCGCCGCTCATCCATCGGGGCGAGACCGTGGGGGTGGCGCTGCGGACGCGCACGAACGTCAATCCGGTCTACGTGAGCGTGGGGCACCGGATGACGCTGCCCGAGGCCGTCGAGATCGCGCTGGCCTGTGCGCCGAAGTACAAGATCCCCGAGCCGACGCGCCGCGCGCACCACCTGAGCCGGGAGGAAGAATAGCGGCGCACGCCGGAGGTGGCAGGGATCGCGGCGTTCCCGTACTTTGCGGCGCACGCCCCGCTCACGATCGCTCCTGCCCCGATGCCCTGTACCCGCTCCGCCTCGCCCGCGCTCGTCCTGGCCTGCCTGATGCTGGCGGCGTTCTGGCCGATGCCGCGCACCGCCGGCGCGCAACCCGCCCACGCGATCATCCCCGCCCCGGTGAGGGCCGAGCTGGACGCCGGAGCGCGGTTCGAGATCACGCCGGAGACGACGGTCCGCTACGAGCCGGGGAACGCGGAGGCGGCACGCATCGGGGTGTTCCTGGCCGGGCTGATCGGCAACACGGCCGAGACCACGCCGGCCGTCCTCCCGGCCGAGGCGGAGATCCCGGCGGGCAGCATCGTGCTGACCACGCAGGGCGCCGCCGCGCTCGGCGACGAAGGCTATACCCTTACCATCACGCCGGAGCGGGTGACGGTGCAGGCCGCCGCCCCGGCCGGGCTGTTCTACGGCGTGCAGACGCTCCGCCAGCTCCTTCCGCCCGCCCTCGAATACACGGCGGCCTTCCCGCAGCCCCTGTGGGTGCCCGCCGGCCGCATCGAGGACCGGCCGCGCTTCGCATGGCGCGGCGCCATGCTCGACGTCGCACGTCACTTCCTCGGGCCGGACGACGTGAAGCGCTACATCGACCTGATGGCGCTCTACAAGCTGAACCGCCTCCACCTCCACCTCTCGGACGACCAGGGCTGGCGCATCGAGATCCCGTCGTGGCCCAACCTGACCACCTACGGCGGCAGCACCGAGGTGGGCGGCCATCCGGGCGGCTACTACACGCAGGCCGCCTTCGCCGACCTCGTCCGCTACGCCCGCGAGCGCTACATCACCGTCGTGCCGGAGATCGACGTGCCCGGCCACATCAACGCCGCCCTCGCCGCCTACCCGGAGCTGAACTGCGACGACGCCGCACCGCCGCTCTACACGGGGACGGAGGTCGGCTTCAGCTCGCTCTGCGTCGAAAAAGAGATCACGTACCGATTCTTCGACGACGTCGTGCGAGACCTCGTGGCGGTCGCCGAAGGGCCGTACTTCCACATCGGCGGGGATGAGGTGGAGACGCTCTCGGCGGAGCAGTACGCGCGCTTCATCGAGCGCGTACAGGGCATCGTGGCGGCGCACGGCAAGCAGGTCGTCGGGTGGGACGAGGTCGCCGAGACGGACCTGCGGCCGGGGACGCTCGTGCAGCACTGGCGCCCGGACGGCTCGCAGGAGGCCATCGCCGAGGCCGTGGCCCACGGCGCGCGCGTCATCGTCTCGCCCGCCAACCGCGCCTACCTGGACATGAAGTACGACAGCACGACCGTCCTGGGCCTCCAGTGGGCCGGCCTCGTCAGCGTCCACGACGCCTACACCTGGGATCCGGCCGACGAGATCGACGGGGTGGGAGAGGACGCCATCATCGGCGTCGAGGCGCCCCTCTGGTCCGAGACGCTCGGCACGCGGGCCGACTTCGAGTTCATGGCGTTCCCGCGCCTGCCCGGCATCGCCGAGATCGGCTGGTCGCCGCCGGGCCGCGACTGGAGCGAATACCGGGTCCGCCTCGGCGCGCACGCGCCCCGCTGGGTCGCCCTCGGCGTCAACTTCTACCGGGCGCCGTCCGTGCCGTGGGTGGAGTAGGGTCCGGGCACGCTATCCCCTCCCGCGTGGAAGCAGCGGTGCGCGGCATCTCTTGCTCGTTCTGATTTTTGTGCAGCCCATGATCCGGTCGGGGCCGGAGTGTCTATTGGTACGGTAGCAGACAGGGCGGCACGCTGCGTACGCATGGAAGAATGCAAGTGCTCACGCCGGCCCTCCTGCACGCGTCTATTCTACACTCCAACGATTCAGGAGGCATCCCGATGGCTTCGCAAGTCACCGACTATCACGTGCTCGTCTACGGCAGCCCTGACGGCTACCAGACCAACCGTTCCCAGATCAGCATCTACGGGTCGGACAACCGGGTCAAGGCGTTTATCCGCTTCAACGACCCTGGCCAGACCTTCGAGAACGACTCTCAGAGCGGCGGCATCATCCGGATGCACCTGCCCTCGACGATGTTCGACG
>JAWWAN010000518.1:0-3232 GCA_033721675.1 Rhodothermales bacterium
CCTGGACGCCTTCCCGGCCGTGCACCGCGCCACCGGCGGCAGACTCGTCTGGGTCGATTACGGATGCATGGTGTTCTTCGTCGTCGAAGCCGCCATCAAGATCCGGCGGGCGGGATGGCGGGGATACTGGCGCAGCGGATGGAACCGGCTGGACTTCCTGGTGGTGCTGGGCAGCCTGCCGCTGCTGGCGAGCCCGTTCGTCGGGGCCGACCTCGAGGAGTTCGCCGTGTTATTGTTGCTGCGGCTCGGGCGGCTGCTGCGCTTCGCGCGCGTGATGCGCTTCGTGCCCAACGCCGCAGACATCGTGCGCGGGGTCCTGCGGGCGCTGAAGGCGTCCGTGGCGGTCTTCCTCGTGCTCTTCGTGCTCAACCTGATCCTGGCGATGGGCGCCAACCTGCTCTTCGCCGACGACGCCCCCCGGCACTTCGGCGACCCCCTCGTCTCGCTCTATTCGCTCTTCAAGGTGTTCACCGTCGAGGGCTGGCACGAGATTCCGGACGAGATGGCCCAGGCGGGCGCGGCCCCGGCGCTCGTCTTCTGGATGCGCAGCTACTTCGTGCTGGCCGTCCTCGTGGGCGGTCTGCTGGGGCTCTCCCTCGCCAACGCGATCTTCGTCGACGAGATGACGGCGGACAACACGAAGGAGGTCGAGCGCATGGTGGCCGAGCTGCGCGAGGAGCTGCGCGACTTCCGCAGCGAGGTGCGCCAGGCCCGCCGCCGATGACGCCTGCTAGGGCGCGGCCGGGTGTGCGGCCACGGCGGGCTCGGGCCGCCGGCCCACACGCGCCTCGTAGGCGGCCAGCACGAGGTCGGCCAAGGCGTCCAGCGGGAACGTGCCCGCGTTGACGACGAGGTCGTAGTCGGCGGCGTCGGTCACGTCGCGCCGGAAGTGGTAGCGCACGAAGTCGGCGCGCTCGGCATCCATCCGGACGAGGCGGCGGCGGGCGGCGTCGGCGTCGAGGTCGAGGCGGCGGGCGAGGCCCGCCACGCGGTCGTCCAGCGGGCACACCACGCGCACGCGCAGGGCATCCTGCGGGCGGACGATGTAGTTGGCGCCGCGCCCGACGATGAGGGCGCCGCCGTGGGCCGCGATGGTGCGGACGATGCGGGCCAGCGCGCGGAGGTACGGCAGGTTGCTGTGCGCGCGGCCCAGCACCATGCCCCCGATGGCGTCCTCGATCATCGAGCGGCGGTGCTCGTCGAGCGTCGTCAGCAGGGCCTCGTCGCCGCCGGTGTGCTCGGCGATGGCGTGGACGAGCTCGCGGTCCCAGACGTTGAAGCCGGTGCGCTCGGCGAGGGCGGCGGCGAGCGCGGCGCCGCGTGCCCCGTACTCACGCGAGATCGTGATGAGGGGCCAGTGCGCCGCGCGGCGCGGGCGGCGGGGGGTGGTGGTAGACCATCGCCGCACCTGCTCGTCGATGATCTGGTCGATGGATTTCGGCATGGGTGGTGCCCTCCCTGCGGGTGCGTACGGCGGGGCGGCCCGCGCGGGCAGGCCGCCGCTCCCTCCACCATACGAAGAGACCGGCTCGGAAGCTACCGGGCGATCCCCCGGCGGGGTGGGGGCACGTACCCTACACGCCGCCCGTGGCACTCACGGCATCGTTTCAATGGCGGCTGGCGAAGGGCGGAGCGGGGCGGTTACTTTCTCCCATCCCGTTCGCCCTCGTTCACTTCGGCATCCCCCCGCATCCCATGAAGCTCACCTACTTCGGCCACTCGGCCTTCCAGGTCGAGACCGGCGGCACCACGCTCCTCTTCGATCCGTTCCTCACCGGAAACAAGCACGCCGAGGAGGCCGGCATCGCCCCCGGCGACCTCGCGCCGGACGTGATCCTGCTCACGCACGCCCACGGCGATCACTGGGGCGACACACTCGCCATCGCCAAGCGCACGGGCGCGCTGCTCGTCGCCAACTACGAGATCATCCAGTATGCCGCCGGGCAGGGCCACGACCACGGCCAGCCCATGAATACCGGCGGCGCGTGGACGTTCGAGTGGGGTACGGTCATCCAGACCGATGCCCGCCACTCGTCGTCCTTCCCGGACGGCACCTACGGCGGCAACCCCAACGGCTTCATCGTCCATGCCGAGGGGCGCTGCCTCTACAACACGGGAGACACGAGCCCCTTCGCCGAGATGGCCTGGATCGGCGAAGACCACACGGTGGATCTGCTGCTGATGCCCATCGGCGATTGCTTCACGATGGGGCCGAAGGCGTCGCTCCGCGCCGCCCGGATGATTGGCCCGAAGCAGACCGTGCCGCTGCACTACGGGACGTTCCCGCTCATCGAGGTCGACACCGACGCGTGGCGGCGGCAGATGGAGGAGGCCGGCTTCCCGGCACGCGTGCTGGCCGCCGGGGAAACGCTCGATCTGTAGTGGCGTAAGACCTCGAAATCCTGTATGATGGGGAGGTGGGCGCCACCTCCCCGCAGGCCCCCTTCCCGACCTCCACGAGGGCACCGATGCGTGTTCGAGGGTTCGCCACCGGCATCGATGGCCGCGCCGCGCTGCGGCGCGCAGGGGGGAGCCTGGCGCTGCTGCTGGCCGCCCTCCTGCTGCTCCCGCCCGAGGCCCTGGCCCAGCGCCCCTTCCGCCTCGACGACCCCTTCTACCGCACCGAGACGGCCCGCCGCGACTTCTACGACCACATCGCCCTCACCGGCGAAGTCTCCTACCGCAGCGGCGCTACCCTCCAGGACGACGGCATCGCCGCCGCCAGCAGTGACCTCGCGCTCCGCCTCCGCCTCGACTACCAGGTCGCGCCCCGCCTCGACGTCGGCGCCGTCTTCGACGCCGTGGGCGGCAACGGCGGGCGCCGCGTGATGCTCTCGTGGGTCGTGCTCAAGTACTACCGCTACTTCGAGCAGTCGGACTATGCCTTCCGCCTCGCCGTCGACCCCTCCTCAGACGGCCTCGTCGGCTTCCCGCAGGTAGACGTCGCCTTCCTCTACACGTCGCTGCTCTCGCCGCTGCTCTCGACGGACTTCGCGATGGGCGTGCGGCGCGTGAACCTGGGCTATGCGCAGATCCAGCCGCCGGCGCTGCCCGAGGGCGGCCCGTTCGTGTTCAAGCCGCGCACCAGCGTCCTCGTCACGCGCGCCCTCGGCTCGGAGCTGCATCTGATGATGAACTACAACCTCCACTTCGACCCCGCCGGCAGCAACCTGTTCATCGGCCTGCTGGGCGAGGGCGGCCAGTACGAGCTGGTGGAGACCGAGCGCGGGCG
>JAWWAN010000519.1:0-3222 GCA_033721675.1 Rhodothermales bacterium
CACATGTTCGTCTCGGCGCTGCTCATGGCGTTGCTGCTGCGCACGGCCGCGCCGGCGCTGACCACCTACCGTCGGCGCGCCGGGTTCGTGGCGTCGGTGGGGTTCGTCGTGGCGGTCTGGGCCAACCTGGGCGAGCCCGTGTGGAACTACCACGCGTGGTCGTTCGAGCTTATGCAAGCGGCCTATGACTGGACCTCCTGGGTCCTGGCCGGGCTCGTGCTGGCCCGCTTCGCCGTGCCCACGCGGTCGTACGCGTCGGCCTGAGGCACTGGAGAGGGAACCGGGGCCGGCGCGCGGACTATCGACGGAAGGTTCCCGTTCCGCTGAGGCCGTGCCGCACGGCGGGCGGTGGCTGCGGTACCGTAACCGTCTCGCCCTCCCTGGTCCCCCTGCCGATGCTTCGCCTGCTCCCTGCCCTGCTGATCGCAGTCCTCGCGGCCGGTTGCGCTGCCCCCGAGGTGTTCGTGGCCGAAGGCCACCGGGGCTGGCGCGACCTTCTGCCCCCCACCGATGAGACCTACCGCGTCGTCCTCCTCGGCGACGGCGGGCACGCCCCCACCGACGCGGCGGTGCTGGACCTGCTCCGCACCTACCTCGCCGGCGTGGGCGAGCGGGGCGCCGTCGTCTTCCTGGGCGACAACGCCCACCCCGCCGGCCTGCCCGACTCGGCCGCCGCGGCCCGCGCCGAGGCCGAGGCGCGCCTCCACGCCCAGCTCGACGCCGTGCGCGACTTCCCCGGCCGCATCGTCGTCCTGCCCGGCGAGCAGGACTGGGGCCCGGGCGGGCGCGACGCCCTGGCGCGGCAGGAGGCTTTCGTCGAGGCGTATCTGGACCGTGGCGACACGTTCCTGCCCGACGACGGCTTCCCCGGCCCCACCGCCGTCGAGCTGGCCGACGGCGTGACGCTCATCGCGCTCGACACGCAGTGGTGGCTCGCCGACGACCGGCCCACCGGGGACGCAGGCGACTATACGCTCCGCGAGCCGTCCGACTTTCTGCTGGAGCTGGAGGATCTGCTCTACCGCTACCGCGACGACCGGATTCTCATCGCCGGCCACCATCCCCTCCTCTCCAACGGCCTCCACGCCGGGCGCGTGCCGTGGACGGCGCACCTGACGCCCCTCCCCCTCCTCGGCTCCGTCGTGCCGCTCTACCGCCGGTTCGTCGGGCGCGAGCAGGATCTGGCGCACGCGGACTACCGCCTGCTCCGCCGCGAGCTGCGCACCCTCTTCGCCGGGCGGGACGGGCTGGTCTACGCCGCCGGGCACGACCGCAGCCTCCAGTACTTCCCCGTCGTCGAGCGGCGGCGGCAGCTTCACTACCTCGTCAGCGGCAGCGCCGCGGGCGCCGAGCACGTGGCCGCCGGGCACGGCGCCGTCTTCACCGCGCAGCGCCCCGGCTTCCTCGCCCTCCGCTACTTCGCCGACCGCTCGGTCTGGCTGGAGGCGTGGACGCCCGGCGACGGCGAGGGCCGCCTCCTCTTCCGCGAGCAGATCGAAGAGGCCGAGCCGGATCCCGCGCCCGACCCCACCGTGACGGCCTCGGACGGGCTGCCCGACTTCCGCGACAGCACCGTCGTGCGGGCCGTCGAGCCGGGCTACGCGCGGGGCGGCCTCCGCAACGTGCTGCTGGGCCGCCACCACCGCGATCTCTGGGCCACCCCCATCGAGGTGCCCGTGCTGGACGCCGCCCGCACCGCCGGCGGGCTGACGCCGATCAAGGTCGGCGGCCAGTCGCAGTCGGTCACGATGCGGCTGGCGGGCGGCGACGGCAAGATCTACATGCTGCGCTCCATCGACAAGGTGGCCGGCCGGAACTGGCCGCCCGCGCTGCGCCGCACCGTGGCGACGTCGCTCGCGCAAGATCAGATCGCCATGCTGCACCCCTTCGGCGCGCTCCTCATGCCCGCGCTCTCGGATGCCGCCGGCGTCTACCACACGAACCCCCGCCTCGTCTTCGTCCCGGACGACCCCCGCCTCGGGCCCCAGCGAAACGCCCTCGTGGGCGAGGTCGTCCTGTTCGAGATCCGGCCCGATGAAGACCTCTCCGACCTCGACTACGTCGGCAACGCCTCCAACGTCATCGGCTCCACCAAGCTCTTCGACGAGATCACCGACGACAACGACCACCGCGTCGACGCCCGCGCCTTCGCCCGTGCCCGCCTGCTGGACATGCTCGTGGCCGACTGGGACCGCACGGCCGACAACTTCCGGTGGAGCGCCTTCGAGCCCTACGAACGCGACCCCTCGCTCGAAGGCGACGCCCGTACGGAGGGCAAGGTCTACGTGCCCGTCCCCCGCGACCGCGACGCCGCCTTCACCCGCATCGACGGGCTCCTGCCGCGCCTCTATCAGCGCCTCGCCGAGCGCGTCTGGCAGGACTTCGACGCCGACTACGGCTACCTGAAGGGGCTCAACAAGAAAGGGCTCCCGCTGGACCGCCGGTTCACCGCCGCCCTCACGCGCGACGACTGGGTGGGCCTCGCCGAAGAGATTCGGGAGCGCCTCACCGACGACGTCCTCGCCCAGGCCGTGGCGGCCTGGCCCGCGCCGGTGCGCGCGCAGGCCGGCGCCGAGACCCTCCGCATCCTCCAGGCCCGCCGGGACCGGCTGCCGGACGTCGCCGCGAAGCACTACGCCCTCCTCGCCCGCGTGGTGGACGTGGTGGGCTCGGACAAGCACGAGCGGTTCGAGGTGACGCGGCAGGCCGACGGCCGCACCGACGTCGTGGTGTTCAAGACCTCGAAGAAGGGCGAGACGCGCAAAGAGCTGTACCGCCGCACGTTCCGGCCCGGCGAGACGCGCGAGATCCGGCTCTACGGGCTCGGCGGGCGGGACCGCTTCGAGGTCGGCGGCGAGGGCCGCAGCGGGATCCGCCTCATCGCCGTCGGCGGGCCGGGCGACGACGCCTTCGCCGTGCAGGATCCGGCCGGCCGGACGCGCCTCTACGACGCCCCGGCGGGCACGCATGTGGAGACCGCCGAGGGCGCCGCCGTGCGCCTCCGCCCCGACCCGCTGGTCAACCGCTACGACCTCGACGGCTATCAGCCCAACCAGACGCAGCCCGTCGCCTTCTTCGGCAGCAACACAGACGACGGCGTCTTCGCCGGGGGCGGGGTCAAGATCACGCGGCACGGCTTCCGCAAGGCGCCGCACGCCCAGACGCACCGGATCATGGGCAACTATGCCGTCAGGACGAACGCCTTCAACCTGCGCTATGCGG
>JAWWAN010000520.1:0-3220 GCA_033721675.1 Rhodothermales bacterium
CTCGCGGTGGGCCTTGTAGTCGTCGTAGAGCTCGGAGCGGAAGGTGCCGCCCTCCCCCATGACGTCGAAGACGACGGCCATGTGGTCCATCGTGTGCTCCTCGATGAGCTTCAGCAGCGCGTTCGTGAAGCCGTAGGAGGCGGACGTGTTCTGCCCTTTCGAGTTGATCAGCGGGCGGCTGATGAAGATGAAGTGGGAGCGATAGGCGAGCGCCATCGCGTCGATGAGGAAGAGGCGCTTACCGTCGCCGCGGGTCGTGCTCATGGAGGTGAAAAACCGTTCGGAGTCTGGGGAAAAGACGATTGGAGATTGATGAACGTGGATCGCTGAAGGAAGAAGGGGCTGCCCGGGCACGAGCCTGAGACCGTACATTCAACCTGTTCTAATCCATGCTCGTCAATCTCTAATGATCTGTTTTGGGACAGCCAATCTACGCCGCCGTGCCGACACCCTTACGTCAGCCGTCGCCGTTCTGTTCGAGCGCGTCGCGGGCGGCGGTGAGCAGGCCCCGGTCGCTGCGGTAGGCGAGGCGGCGCAGGGCTTCGTCGAAGGCGAACCAGCGGATCGCCTCGACCTCGGCGGGGTCTGGCACGCCGGCCTGGTGGACGGGTTCGAGGAGGAACCAGTGGACCGTCTTTCGGATCTGCACGGCACCGCTGCGGAAGACGTACGAGGTGTTCTTGAGGCGGCGGCGCAGGCGGCACAGGTAGCCCGTCTCCTCACGAACCTCGCGCAGGGCGGCCTCCCACAGGGGCTCGCCGCGCCGGATCCGCCCCTTCGGAAGCGTCCAGACCGCCGTGCCTGCGCGCGTGCGCGCCTGGATCAGCAACACGCGCCCCCGGTCTACGATCACCCCTCCGGCCGACTCCTGAAACGCTACATGCCGCATGGCTCGGACGAGACGACGGGAGACGGAGGACGCGGGGCGAACCGCTCGGGAGGCGGCACGGAAGACCGGCGGAGGCGCCGCCGTCCGCACTCGGGAAACCGTTTGCGGGCTCACGGCTAGGAACCAATCGCTTCCGGCACCTCGCCCAATCTAACCGAGAGCGAGGACGCGGACAACTCCCCGCCGCCCCGCCTCCTGCCGCGCTCATGAAACTGCTCCTGTTCGACATCGACGGTACGCTCCTGCGCTCGGACGGCCTCGGGCGCGGCGCGCTCGAAGCCGCGATGACGGCCGTGTGTGGGCGCCCGGTCTCGCTGGAGGGCGTCCGCCTCAGCGGGCGCACGGATCCTTCCATCGTGCAGGACGCGCTCCGGCAGGGCGGCTTCCCCGCGGCCGAGGCCGAGGCGCTGCTACCCGACGTCTTCGCCGCCTACGTCGCACAGATGCAGGCGCGCGTGTTCGAGGCCGATGTGACGGTGCTGCCCGGCGTTCGCGGGCTGCTGGACCGCCTCGTGGAGCACCCCGGGGTACAGCTCGCCCTGCTGACGGGCAACCTGGAACCCACGGCCTTCCTGAAGTTGCGCCGCGCCGGGCTGGCGGACTACTTCGCCTTCGGCGCCTTCGGCAGCGACCACGCGGACCGCGCGGCGCTCCCGCCCGTCGCCGTCCGGCGCGCCTTCCACCATACCGGACGCCGCTTCGCGGGCCACGACGTGGTCATCCTCGGAGACACCGAGCACGACGTGACGTGCGGGCGCGGCATCGGTGCGTTCTCGGTGGCGGTCTGCACGGGCCGCTACTCGCGCGCCGACCTCGAACCCCACACCCCGCACCTCCTGCTCGACGACTTCCGCGACCCGGCGGCCCTGCTCGCCGCGCTCGCGTTGCCGGCGAACTAGCGCCGGGGATCCTCAGCCGAACCGCCGCAACGTCCGCTCGACGCCCCCGGCGTAGCCGCCGCCGAAGTGGTTGAGGTGGTTGATGAGGTGGTAGAGGTTGTACACGGCCCGGCGCTCCGGGTAGCCGGGCTCCAGCGGCCAGGCGGCGCGGTATGCGTCGTAGAAGCGCGCGTCGAAGCCGCCGAAGAGCTCGGTCATGGCGAGGTCGGCCTCGCGGTGGCCGTAGTACGTGGCCGGATCGATGAGCGCGGCGCGGCCGTCAGCCGCCGCGAGCGCGTTGCCGCTCCAGAGATCGCCGTGGAGGACCGAGGCCGGCGGCTCCGGCGGCAGCAGCGCGTCGAGGCGGGCGTAGAGCGCGTCGAGGAGGGGATCCCAGGCGGCGGGCCAGCGCCCCTGCCGGCGCGCCCGCGCCACCTGGGGTTCGAGGCGGCGGCGGCGGAAGAAGGCAGGCCACCGGGCCTCCCACCCATTCTCCTGCGGCAGCCGGCCGATGAAGTTGTCTCGGCCGAACCCGTAGCGGCTGTCGGTGCGGCGGTGCAGGGCCGCCAGGCCGCGCCCGAAGCCGTCCCAGAACGCCGGGGACGGGGCGGCCTGCTCGATCCAGTCCATCAGAAGAAATCCGGGGCGGCCGTCCTGCTCGGGCGCCACGGCGCGCACGGCGGGGATCCGGAGCGGGCTGCCGGCCTCGCGCAGCGCGGCCAGCCCCGCCGCTTCGGCCTCGAACGTCGCCGCCACGGCCTCGCGCCCGTACTTGAGGAAGTAGACGCCGCCGTCCGTCTCCACGCGCGTTGCATGGGCGATGCACCCGCCGCCGACGGCCGCGGCCCGGCGGATCGCCCCGCCGAGGTGCGGCGCCAGGGCATCGGTGAGGGCCGGCGGGAGGGGCATGGCGGGCGGGCGATGGACGGCGAGCCCGGCACACCCGGGCCGCCCCCCGGGATCCGTTCACACCTCGGACCCGGAGGCGAGGTCGTGTTCCTCGACGAGGTGATCGAGCAGGCGCTGGCACGTGCGCTCGACGATGGAGTAGACCGTCTCGAAGCCCTTCTCCCCCCCGTAGTACGGATCCGGCACCTGGCCGTCCTCCGGCTCGGGGTCGAAGTCGCGGAAGAGCTGCACCTTGGCGCCGTAGCGGCCGGCCTGGTCCAGGCGGCGGACGTCCTGCAGGTTGCGCCGGTCCATCACGTAGATGTGGTCGTACGCGTCGAAGTCCGGCACCTCGAAGCGGCGCGCGCGGAGGTCGTCGAGCTGGACGCCGTAGCGCTGGGCGGTCTGGCGCATCCGCCGGTCCGGCGGCTCGCCGACGTGCCAGGCACCGGTGCCGGAAGAGGCAATCTCGAAGCGGGCGGAAAGCCCTGCCTCGTCCACGAGTTGCTGGAAAATCCCGTGTGCCAGCGGGCTGCGGCAGATATTGCCCAGGCACACGAACATC
>JAWWAN010000521.1:0-3213 GCA_033721675.1 Rhodothermales bacterium
AGATGAACGCCCGGTAGAGCTTGCGGCAGAGGAAGGCGGCGATCTGCTCGGGGCGTTCCTCGAAGAGCAGGTCGATGACGTCGTCGTAGCCGAAGGTCCGCCCGGCCTCTCGGGCCTCGGCGAGGACGGCCGCCGCGCGGTCGTGCTCGATGCGGGCCGAGGGGTCGAGCGCGGGCGTCTCGTAGAGGGCGCGGAGGTTGTAGCTGTAGCGCCACATGTAGTTGAAGATGCGCGCGGCGGTATCCGGGTAGCCGAAGGTCGGGATGCCGGCCCGGTTCAGGATCCGCTCGCCGCCCTCCACCTCGGCGCCGCCCATCCAGCTCGCCAGGACGGGCTTGCGCGTCGCATGGGCGTAGCCTTTGAGGCGGTCTGCGGTGCCGGTGGGGTCGGTCATGTCCTGCGGGGTGAGGACGACCAGCAGCCCGTCGCTGTTGGGGTCGTCGGCGGCCACTTCGAGGGCACGGGCGTAGCGCTCGGCGTCGGCGTCGCCCAGGATGTCCACGGGGTTGCCGTGGCTCCAGGCGGAGGGCAGGAAGCCGTCGAACGCCTCGGTCGTGGCGTCCGAGAGGGCTGCCAGTTCTCCGCCGCCGGCGATGAGGGCATCCGTGGCGAGCACGCCGGGGCCGCCCGCATTCGTCAGGATCGTCAGGCGCGGCCCCTGCGGGCGCGGCTGCTTCGCCAGCGTCTCGGCCATGTAGAAGAGGTCCGCGATGGTATCCACGCGGAGGACGCCCGTGCGCCGGAAGGCGGCCGAGAGGACGGCGTCGGAGCCGGCCAGGGTGCCGGTGTGCGAGGCCGCCGCCTGCGCCGCCTGCGCCGTGCGCCCCGCCTTGATGACGATGATCGGCTTCCGCAGCGCCACCTCGCGCGCGGCGGAAAGGAAGGCGCGCGCATCCCCGATGGACTCCATGTAGAGCAGGATGCTCTTCGTGCGCGGGTCGTCGCCCAGGTACGAGATCAGGTCGCCCCAGCCCACATCGAGCATCGAGCCGATGGAGACGAAGGCGCTGAAGCCGACGTGCTCGCGGAAGCTCCAGTCGAGGATGGCGGTCAGCAGCGCCCCGCTCTGGCTGACGAAGGCGACGTTGCCGGGCCGCGCCATGCCGCCGGCGAACGTGGCGTTGAGGCCCGTCTGCGGGTTCATCACCCCGAGGCAGTTCGGCCCCACGATCCGCAAGCCCCCCGCGCGGGCTGTGGCCAGGATCTGCTCTTCCAGCGCCACGCCCTCCGGCCCGATCTCCTTGAAGCCGGCTGAGATGACGATGGCGCCGCGCACGCCGGCCTCCACGCACTCGGCCACGACGCCTGGCACGGTCGGCGCCGGCGTCACGATCACCGCGAGGTCCGGCGCCTCCGGCAGATCCGTGACGGAGGGGTAGGCGCGGATGCCAAGGACGCTGGCGCGCTTCGGGTTCACCGGGTAGACGACGCCCCCGAACGGGCTCGCGATCAGGTTCTTGAGGATCGTCCGCCCGACGCTCCCCTCCCGCTCGCTCGCCCCGACGACGGCCACGCCGTTCGGTTTGAAGATGGCGTCGAGCGGCTGGCGGCGCGCGTGAAAGAGGTCGTACGACGGATCGGTCTGCGGCGGGCGGGCGTCGGCCATGGTCGAGGGTGTGGGAGGGCAAAGTGGAGGCTCCCCACGCTGGACCCCGCATCGCCCCTCGGGGTTCGGCAAAGGATTCTACGATGGCGTAACGAGCCTGTATCCTGGCCGGCATCGAAGTGATACCAGGAGCCCGCCCCCGGCAATTCCTGGCGGGGATCTCGGATATGTTAAATGAAATGCTTACATAGAGAAGCCGCCTGATCCATGCTCGCGCTGCGACCTGCTCACCCAACGGGGGATATACCGATGGCTACGCCGCTGCTTTCCTCTATGTGGATCTCGCGCCTGCGCCCCCCCCACGTCGGCGGCCTGCTGCTCGGCGTCGCCGTGCTCCTCACCTCGGTGCCCTGCGCGGCGCAGGGAGCGCCCCCCGAGGACCAGATCGCCGGCGCCCTGCTACCCGCGCCCGAAGCGCTGCGGGCCGGCGCCACCGTCCTCGGCTACGACGCCGTTGGTGCCCTCGTCACACTCCGCGAGGGCACCAACGACCTCATCTGCCTGGCCGACCTGCCGGGCGACGACCGCTTCCACGCGGCCTGCTACCACGCCGCGCTGGAACCCTACATGGCGCGGGGCCGCGAACTCAAGGCACAGGGCGTCGATGCGCAGGAGTCCTTCCGCATCCGCCACGCCGAGGCCGACGCCGGGACGCTCCCGATGCCATCCGAGCCGGCAGCCGTCTACAACGTCGCGCTGTCCCTGGAGACCTTCGACCCGGCGACGGCGACGGTGACGCTCTATGCGGTCTACATGCCCTACGCCACCCAGTCCTCGACCGGCCTGCCGGAGCGCCCCGGCCCGCCCGGCACGCCCTGGATCATGCGGCCCGGCACCGCCTCCGCCCACATCATGCTCGTCCCTCCCCGGCAGTGACGGGGCCTCGCGACCCCTCGGACGAACCCTCGACTTCGGCGATGATCCGTTCACGACCTCGACGCATCGCGTGGCTGGCGGCAGGCCTCCTGCTGCTCCTCCCCGGCGGGTGCCGGAGCGTACCGCAAGCCACCCCGCCGGCTCCACCGGCCCTCGTGGGCGCCTGGGAGTACACGATGACCCACCCGGACCAGGGGCGGATCACCGGCGTGATGACGATCGAGCAGCGGCCGGACGGGACCTATACGGGCCACGTCTCGGCCGTCGAGATCGGCATCGACGAGGTGCTGATCGTCGACCGCATGGACATCGACGGGCCGGATTTCACGATGCACGGCTGGCTTACGGGGATGGAGCTGCTCCTGAAAGGAACGGTCCGCGACGACGTGATCGAGGGCACGAACCAGGTCATCGGCATGACCACGTTCGCGTTCGCGGCCCAGCGGGTGGCCGAGTAGCCGCGCCGGCTCAGGCCTCGGCGGTGATCTCGTCCATGAACTGCTCCGCCAGCGCCTCGGCGTCCTCCCGGGTTCGCGCCTCCGCATAGACGCGCAGAATCGGCTCGGTGTTGGAGGGGCGGACATGCACCCACCCGTCCTTCAGATCGATCTTGACGCCGTCGACCGTCGAGACGTCGGCCTCCCGGTGGCGTTCGGCGAGCGCATCGAGCGCGGCCCGCGCGTCGAGGTCGCCCAGCGGCACTTTCTTCTTGGCGGTGACGTAGCGCGGCA
>JAWWAN010000522.1:0-3213 GCA_033721675.1 Rhodothermales bacterium
AGCCGGTCTGCGTGAGCATCATCGTACCCATCGCCGGATCCTCTTCGAGCAGCTTGGCGATCCCGAAGTCGAGCAGCTTCACCTGCGGGCGGCCCTCCTCGTCCTCGGCCACGAGGATGTTGGAGGGCTTGAGGTCGCGGTGCACGACGAGGTTGCTGTGGGCGAAGGCCACCGCCGCGCAGACCTGCGCGAAGAGATCGAGGCGAGCGCGGACGCCCAGGCGGTGCGCGTCGCAGTAGTGATCGAGCCGGAGGCCCTCGACGTATTCGAGCACGAAGTACGGCCGCCCATCCGGGAGCGTGCCGGCGTCGTAGAGGCGGGCGATGTGGGGGTGCTCCAGGCGCGCGAGGATGCGGCATTCGTAGCCGAAGCGGTGCAAGATCTCGCGCGAGTCCATGCCGCGCTTGATCACCTTGAGCGCCACCTGTTTGTCGAAGCGCCCGTCGGCGCGCTCGGCGAGGTAGACGGCCCCCATCCCGCCCCGCCCGAGCGCCCGGACGACGCGGTAGCCGTCCACGAGGGTGCCGGTCTCCAGCTCGTCTCCGGCGAAGAGCGCGCCCACCCACGCCGGGACGGGGACGGCGCGCAGCGGCGCGTCGTCGTCGAGGAACCCTTCGGCGTCGGCGCGTTCGCAGTCCTCCACGAAGGCCGTCAGGGCATGGCGCAGCGTGGTATCGTCTCCGCAGAAGCGATCGAGCAGGGCGGGGCGTTCCTCGGGCGAGGCCGCGAGGAGGGCCTCCACCATGGGCTCGATCCGTTCCAGTGTAGGGTCTGCCCGGCTCATCGGATCGGGGTGGGCGCACGGGGGGTGCGGCAGGCCCGGGAGCGACCGCGCCGGCCGGAGGGTGGGAGAACGCACACGCCTCACAATATATTACAGGAAAAGGGCGGACGATGGCTCATCCCGCCGCACAGCCGTGAACCGGCGGGGTGCACCGCGCGTCTATCCTCCGGCGCGTCCCCCTCTATTAGTACGACGATCCCGGCCCATCTGTACCACCGGCGCCCGACGCTATGGAACCCTCCGCCCCCGATACCCTGACCCCCCGTCAACGCCGGGCCTTCGCCGTGGCCCGCCGCGCCGCCGGCAAGGTGCTGAACCGCCGCGTGCGCCTCTACCAGCTCGTGCGGGCGGGCTACCGCAAGGCCGCGACCCACGAAGATGCCCTCGGCACGGCCACGGCCGAGGTCCGGACGCTGCTCCGGCTGGCCCGCGCGTGGCTACGGCGCGAGTACCGCAGCATCCCGTGGCGGTCGCTGCTCTACGCCGTGGCCGCCCTCGTCTACTTCGTCAACCCCGTCGATCTCATCCCGGACGCCCTCGTCGGCATCGGCTTCGCGGACGACGCCGCCGTCATCGGGTTCGTCGTCCGCGCCATCCGCAGCGACCTCGACCGCTTCCGCACGTGGGACCAGCGCCGCCTCGCCGAATGAACCGCGCCGCCCTGCACTTCGGTAGCGACGTCATCGGTAGCGATGCGGGCGATATGACGGCGGGGCCTCGGAGAAGATGGTCTTCCGCTCCCCTTTGATCAGGGCCCGCAGGATCAGCGCCAGCACCACGCCGGCCACGAACCCGCCGATGTGCGCGCCGTAGGCAACGCCCCCGAGCGTCTCCTGAGACACCATCACGGCGCCGTACCCGTTGATGAACTGGAAGGCGATCCACAGCCCGATCGCGACGAAGGCCGGCACGGAGACGATGAAGTAGAGGAAGATGGCGTGGACCCGGTTGCGCGGGAAGAGCACGAGGTAGGCCCCGAGCACGCCGGAGATGGCGCCGGAAGCCCCCAGGTTGGGCACCACGCTCGACGGATCGAGGGCGAACTGCGCCACGGTGGCGGCGATCCCGCTGGCGAGGTAGAACGTGAGGAACACCCCGCTCCCGAAGCGGTGCTCCACGTTGTCTCCGAAGATCCACAGGTAGAGCAGGTTGCCGAAGAGATGCAGCCACCCGCCGTGCATGAACATCGCGCTCAGCACGGTCAGGTAGATGGGCGACGGGCCGGGCGCCTGGGGCACCGGCACCTGCTCCCCCCCGACCGTAACGGTCTGCGCCGTCGTCAGGTCGGTGCCGGTCGACAGCTCGGCGGGGATGACGCTCCACCCGTAGGTGAACGCCTCGTCGAGCCCCATCCGCTGGAGCAGCAAGAAGACGAGCAGGTTGGCGACCACCAGGAAGAGCGTGACGTAGGCCGGGCCGGGGAGCGCCCGGTCGTCGTCGCCGATGGGGAAGAGCATCGCGTCGTCGGTGCATCGTGAGGAGAGCCGGATGGGGCGGGAACGTGCGAGGAGCACGCAGGTGCACCCCCGCACCCACCTCCGGGCCAGTTTTCACCAGACCGCTACGATTCGCCCATGCAACGCATCGCCCTGCTCGGCACCGGCCTCATCGGCGGCTCGCTGGGGCTGGCCTGGAAGCAGCGCCGCCCCGGCCTCACGGTCGTCGGCTTCGACCATCCGGACGTGCTCGACGCCGCCGCGCGCCGGGGCGCCATCGACGCAAAGGCCGCCACGCTGGAGGCCGCCGTGCGCGGCGCGGACGCCGTGGTGCTGGCCGTGCCGCTCGCGCCGATGCTGCGGCTGCTGGAGCAGATCGCGCCCCACCTCGACCCCGGAACGCTCGTCACGGACGTCGGCTCGGTCAAGACGCCCGTGATGGAGCAGGCCCGCCGCGTGCTGCCTCCCGTGAACCCGTTCGTCGGCGGCCACCCGATGGCCGGCGCCGAGCGCGGCGGCCTCGCCCACGCGGACGCCCTCCTGTTCGAGAACGCGACGTACGTCCTCTGCCCGCCGGAGGGCGTGCCGCACGGCGCCTTCGTAGACCGGCACCCCGCCTTGATCTCGCTCGTCGAAGACACCGGCGCCCGCGTGCTCGTCCTCGGCGCCGCCCGCCACGACCGCATCGCCGCGGCCGTGAGCCACCTGCCGCAGCTCGTGGCCGTCGCCCTCACCCACTACGCCGCCGGCCTCCACGCCGACGACGACGCCTTCCTGCGGCTCGCCGCCGGCGGTTTCCGAGACATGACGCGCATCGCGTCTTCCCCGTTCGACCTCTGGAGGCAGATCCTCACCGGCAACCAGGGTCCGATCCTCGACGCCCTCGCCGGCTTCGCCGCCACCGTCCAGCGCTTCCGCAACCGCCTCATCGAAGACGACCTCGACGCCCTCGAAGACGCCTTCGACGCCGCCCGCCGCGCCCGAGACACCATC
>JAWWAN010000523.1:0-3211 GCA_033721675.1 Rhodothermales bacterium
GGGCGGCCGCGTGCAGGCCCCCGGTCTGCTCGAACACGGCCTGGGCCTCCGCAAGCGCTTCGGGGAGCCCGTGCACGACGGACGGCGCGAGGCAGGCCGCAGCCGGCGGCAACGGCGGGCAGGCCGCCAGCGCCAGCGCGTCGAGCGACGTCTTGCCGCAGACGCCACAGCTCGACGTCGTGTAGAAGGGACGCTCAAGACGAGCCACGTCGGCACCTGCGCCCGGGCGCAGCGTGACCGTCACGACGTTGCGGGTGCCGGCCGGGCCGCCGCCCGGCCCGCTGTGGCGCACCGCGTCCACGTCGTCGTAGCCGCCCAGGATGCCTTCGGCATAGAGGAAGCCGAGGGCCAGGGCGACGTCGTCGCCGGGGGTGCGCATCGTCACCGAAACCGGCCGCACGACCCGCCCGCCGCCCTCCTCGTAGCGCAGGCGGATCTCCAGCGGCTCCTCCACGGCGAGGCGGTCTGAGGCGGGCGCGTGCTGCGCCCCCGCCACCCGGCGCACCGGCACCTCGGCGATGCGATGCGCCATCGGGGCGGATGAGACGGACGGCGGCTGTGCCATGGGTGCAGGTGTCAAGAACCCGTGAATGCAGCAATATAGGCGTCCGGGCGACGGATCACAGCGACCCCGGAGGGACTCCCGTTGCGGCCCTGGAAAAGCGGTTCCACCTGGCCCTCCCGGAACGCCGTGTGCTACGCCGGCCAGTGCGAGGGAACACGCGGGCGCTTGCGCGGCGTTCCTTCGGCCCGTATACTCGACGCCATGCAGCCTCTGGCCCGCCATACCGCTCGCCTTTCGCACCGTGCTCGACGCGCACGGGCGCGCCGGGAACCGGCTTAGACGCGAGCGGCTGTCGATGTGCCCTCCCGCTCTCCGTCCAAGCGCTGGTTTCCGAGGAAGCCGCGCTTTTTTTTGTTGATGCCGGCGTGCGGCCCCACCTGCGCGCCGCCGACCCGCGACCCCCGATGTCCATCGTCCTCGCCTTCAGCGGCGGCCTCGACACGTCCTTCTGCGTGCCCTATCTGCGCGAGACCTACGGCGAGCCCGTCTACACGGTCACCGTCGATACCGGCGGCGTGGCGCCGGGCGAGGCCGAAGTGTTGGAGGCCCGCGCCCGCGCCCTCGGCGCCACGGAGCACCGCACCATCCCCGCCCGGCAGGATCTCTACGACGACCTCCTGAGCTACCTCATCAAGGGGAATGTGCTGCGGGGGGGCGTCTATCCGCTCTGCGTGGGGCCGGAGCGCGTGGTGCAGGCGCGGCACACCGTCGCCGTCGCCCGCGCCGTCGGCGCCCGCGCCATCGCGCACGGCTCCACCGGCGCCGGCAACGACCAGGTCCGCTTCGACGTCGCCCTGCGGCTGCTCGCCCCCGACCTCGACCTTCTCACCCCGATCCGCGAGCGGGGCCTGAGCCGTGCTGACACCACGGCCTTCCTCCGCGAACGCGGGTTCGACGTGCCCGCGAAGACCACGGCCTACTCGATCAACCGGGGCCTGTGGGGCACCACCATCGGCGGGCGCGAGACGATCACGACCACCGAGCCGCTCCCCGACGACGCCTACCCGGACACCACCGCCCCGGCCGACGCGCCCGACGCGCCGGAGGATCTGGAGATCGCCTTCGAGGGCGGGCTGCCCGTCGCGCTCGGCGGCGAGGCCCTGGAGCCGGTGGCGCTCGTCGAGCGGCTCAACGCGGTGGGCGGGCGGCACGGCGTCGGCCGCGCGATCCACGTGGGCGATACCATCCTCGGCATCAAGGGCCGCGTCGGGTTCGAGGCGCCGGCCGCGCTGATCCTCATCACCGCCCACCGCGAGCTGGAGAAGATCACCCTCACCAAGTGGCAGCGGTACCAGAAGGATCAGCTCGGTGAGTTCTACGGGATGCTCCTGCACGAGGCCCAGTACTTCGACCCCGTGATGCGGGACGTCGAGGCACTACTGGATTCTTCGCAGCGCACCGTGGACGGGACCGTGCGCGTGCGCCTCTACAAAGGCGCGATCCAGGTGCTCGGCTGCGACAGCCCCTACTCGCTGTTCGACCCGGCCGTGGCGTCCTACGGCGAGGAGAATGCGCTGTGGGACGGCCGCGACGCGCGCGGCTTCAGCCGGCTCGCCGGCGTACAGGCCCTCCTCGCGGCGCAGGCCCGCCGCCGTGCCGAGCACGCGGAGCCCGAGAAGTGATCCGCCTGCCGCTCTACGCTCTCATGCCTCCCTCGCGAGATGGATGACCTCAAACGCATCGCCCTGCTCCACGGGGCCGGCTATGCCGGCGGCGAGCTGATCCGGCTGCTGCTGAACCACCCCGCGCTCCGGCTGGAGGCGGTCACCAGCCGGAGCTTCGCCGGCCAGCCGCTCTGGGCCGCCCACCCCACGCTGCGTGCCCACACCGACCTCGCCTTCATCGCGCCCGACGCCTTCGAGCCCGGCGGGGTGGACGCCGTCCTCGTGGCGGCCGAGCACGGGCAGGGGGCCGTCGTCGTCCAGGCGTTGCTCGATGGCGGCTTCGAGGGCGCGGTGGTGGACCTCAGCGCCGACTTCCGGTTCGCGGAGGCCGGCATTTACGAGACGTGGTTCCGCACGGAGCACCCGGCGCCTGCCCTGCTCGACGCCTTCACCTACGGCCTGCCGGAAGTGAACGCACCCTACGCCACGCGCTGCGTCGCCAACCCCGGTTGCTTCGCGACGGGCCTGAGCCTGGCGCTGTGGCCGCTGGCTCGTGGCGGCGAGGGCCTCGATGCGTCCGTGACCGCGCTCACCGGTGCGTCCGGCTCTGGCACCCGCCCCAGCGCCACCACCCACTTCCCCACCCGCGAAGGCAACGTGCGGGCCTACAAGATCCTCGCGCACCAGCATCTGCCCGAGGTCTGGCAGGTGCTCGGGCCGGCCGTCGAGGTGGCCTTCGTGCCCGTTTCGGGTCCGTGGACGCGCGGCATCTGGGGCACCGCCCACGTCCGCCTCGCCCGGCCCCTGGATGCCGGCGCCGTCGCCGCCCGTTTCGAGCAGGCTTATGCCGAGGCCCCGTTCGTCCGGCTCTGGCCCGGCCGGCTCCCCGAGCTGCACTATGCCGTCGGCACCCCGTTCTGCGACGTCGGGTGGGTGGCCGAGGACGGCCGCCTCGTCGTCGGCTTCGCGCTCGACAACCTGCTGAAGGGAGCCGCGAGCCAGGCCGTGCAGAACCTCAACCTGCTGCTCGGCCTGCCCGAGA
>JAWWAN010000524.1:0-3206 GCA_033721675.1 Rhodothermales bacterium
AGGGCGGCGGTGGCGCCGGCCTGTGCGATGCCCGTCGGCGTGACGACGTTGTAGATGTGCACCCGCGCGACGTCGTCCATGAGGGCGGGCGGCCCGGCCACCCACCCGATGCGCCACCCGATCATCCGATACTCTTTGGATACCGATCCCACCGTCACGGTGCGGGCCGCCATCTCCGGCAGCGCGGCCGGGTGCACGATGGCGCGGCCGTCGAAGACGATGCGCTCCATCGCGGCGTTGTAGAGCAGCCACAGGTCGTGCCGGCGGCAGAGCGCGGCGACGGCCTCCCACTCGCCGGCGTCGAGCACGGCGCCGGAGGGCATCGACGGATTCATCAGGAAGACCACGCGGGTGCGCGGCGTGACGGCGTCCCGGAGCGCGCCGCCGTCGAGCCGCCATGCTCCGTTCTGCTCGACGAACGGCACGAGGCGCGGCACGGCCCCGGCCAGCCGGACCCGGTAGATCATGCCGGCGTAGGTCGGGTCTGTCAGGATCACCTCGTCGCCCGGGTCCGTGAGGGCCAGCAGTGCGTCGAACAGGCCTTCCGTGCCGCCGCACGTGATCACGACCGACTCCGGGCGGTAGGCGTGGCCGGTCTGCTGTTGGAGGCGGCGGGCGACGGCCGCGCGGAGCGCCGCCTGCCCGATGAAGGGCAGGTAGCTGTTGTCGCCGTCTCGCCCCACGGCGGCCCGCGTGGCGGCCACGGCGGCCGGGGGCGGGGGGAGGTCGGTGTCGAGGTTTTCGAGGCGGAGCACGCCGGGGTCGTCGCCGGCGGCGGCGGCCACGCGGTCGATGGAGAAGCCGGGGATGCCTCGCAGGCGGCGGACGGACATGGGCGGGGGGGAGCGGGCCGGGGCAGAAAACACGAAGATACGACGGGTGGGCTTGCATCCGTTCGCGGCCCGTCGTATGGTGAAAATAGGCAGCGCGGATGTACGCCTGGCAGGGGGTCGCCGCCGGCACGGGCCGGTGCAGGGGCCGCTCTCCCGAGGATCTCCCCTGGATGCGGCAGCGGGGTGTTCGTTGAGCCCTGCTGCTCGCCATGGCCCTGCGCACCCCTGCCGCCGGGTGCCTTCCTTTACTTCGCCTGCACCGCCATCCCGTCTTTTCCGGTGTAGACAGTACGCCCGCCGCGCGCCGCGCCCGGCCCGTGGGCGCAGCTCCAGACCCCGGACCGCCGGGGGCGCTCTGTTCTTTCATGTCATCTGGTAATGGAGGGTAGCACCATGAACGAGTATCCCGAAGAATTCGCACCCGAGCTGGACGAGGCGTACGCGGAGGACGCCTTCGACGAGGCCGAGCTGGCCGCCGGAGACGGCGCCGCCGGTGAGACCGCCGTGCTCGGCGAAGGAGCCGTCGAGCTGGCCGGGGAGGAGGCCTTCTTCCCCCGGTGGCCGTGGCTGGTGAGCGTCAGTGGCACCTACGGCCGGCGGCGCGGGCAGATCGACGAGGAGGTGCGCGTCGACATCGACGGGCGGTACCCGCAGTACGCCGTCAGCGGGACGGTGCGGATGGGGCTCAGCTCGCGGGTGGACTGGGCTGCGCGCGTCCGCCGGACGGGCACCAACACCTGGGCCGGCGCCATCTTCTACAAGGACGGCGCCCTCGGCCTCTTCCCCTACACCGCCGTCCGCGTCCGCGTCTACCGCTCCATCTTTTCCGGGCAGCGGCGCGTGGTGGTCACCTACAGCGGCCCCGGCATCCGCCGCTCCCACCTCTACGTCTGGCGGTCCGGGACCTTCCGGGACGTCGAGTTCGAGTTCGACACGGTGGCCGGCACCACGGCCATCACGGCGATCCAGACGCACGACCACCCGAACCGCCCGCCGGGCCTGCCGAGCGAGTCGCTCTCCATCGAGCGCGTCTTCGAGCGGGCGGGCTACCGCGTCGCGAAGAGCGGCGGCGACGGCATCATCCCCATCGCCGGCGCCGGCCCCAACGCCCGGTGGAGCGACATGGAGATGCACGACGCCATGCAGGCCTACTGGTCCCGCTTCGCCAACCAGGCGCAGTGGTCCATGTGGGTGCTCTTCGCCGCGCTCCACGAGTCCGGCACGAGCCTCGGCGGCATCATGTTCGACGACATCGGGCCGAACCACCGGCAGGGCACGGCGCTCTTCAACGACTCGTTCATCAACAACGCGCCCGGCGGCGACGCCAGCCCGGCCGCCTGGGTGCGCCGCATGAAGTTCTGGACGGCCTGCCACGAGATGGGCCACGCCTTCAACCTCGCGCACTCCTGGCAGAAGTCGCTCGGCACGGCCTGGATGCCGCTCTCCGACGAGCCCGAGGCGCGGAGCTTCATGAACTACCCGTTCCGCGTCTCCGGCGGCCAGAATGCGTTCTTCTCGGACTTCGAGTACCGCTTCAGCGACGGCGAGCTGCTCTTCATGCGCCACGCGCCGGAGCGCTTCGTCCAGATGGGCAACGCAGACTGGTTCGACCACCACGGCTTCGAGCAGGCCCGCATCGCGCCGGAGCCGCGCCTGAAGCTCCACGTCCGCCTCCACCGCGACCTCGGCCACTTCGAGTTCATGGAGCCCGTCATCGTGGAGCTGAAGCTGGAAAACGTCTCGGGCGAGGCCCAGCTCGTCGATGAGAAGATCCTCGAAGAGACCGATCACCTGACGGTCATCCTCAAGAAGCGGGGCGGCGAGGCGCGCCAGTGGGTGCCCTTCGCGCGGCGCTGCTATACGTCCAAGAAGACCGCACTCAACGACGGCGAGGCGCTCTACGGCTCGCTCTACCTCGCCAGCGGCCTCAACGGATGGGACCTCGCCGAACCCGGCGTCTACCAGATCCAGGTGGCGCTGCACCACCACGACGAAGACATCGTCTCGGATCCGCTCACGATCCGCGTGGCCCCGCCGCGCAGCTACGACGAAGAGTTCCTCGCGCAGGACTTCTTCTCCGAAGACGTGGGCCGTACGCTCGCCTTCAACGGCAGCCTGTACCTCGGCCAGGCCAACGATACGCTCCGCGAGGTGGCCGGCAAGCTCAGCGACCGCCGCGTGGCGCACCACTGCCGCCTCGCCCTCGGCAACCCCTACACGCGGGATTACAAGCAGCTCGTGCTGGAGGGCGGCCGGCGCGGCATGACCTCCGTGCAGGATGACGACGGCGCCTTCCGCGTCAAGAAAGCGCAGCCGGACGAGGCCCGCGACCAGCTCATGAGCGCGCTGCTCGAAGAACCGAAGGAAGCCGTC
>JAWWAN010000525.1:0-3192 GCA_033721675.1 Rhodothermales bacterium
GGAGACACGTTCCGCGCCGCCGCCATCGAGCAGCTCGACATCTGGGCCGAGCGCGCGGACGTGCCGATCATCAAGCAGAAGCACGGCGCCGACCCCGCCGCCGTCGCCTTCGACACGCTCGCTGCCGCCAACAGCCGGGGTGCGGACGTGGTCCTCATCGACACCGCCGGCCGCCTCCACACCAAGGGCGGCCTGATGGACGAGCTGTCCAAGATCAAGCGGGTGATGGACCGGCAGGTGCCCGGCGCCCCGCACGAGGTGCTGCTCGTGCTCGACGCCTCGACCGGCCAGAACGCCATCCGGCAGGCCGAGGCGTTCACCGAGAGCGTGGACGTCACCGGCCTGGTGCTCACCAAGCTCGACGGCACGGCCAAGGGGGGCATCGTGATTGGCATTTCGAACGAATTCCAGATCCCCGTAAAATACATCGGCGTGGGCGAGCGCATCGAGGATCTGCAGGTCTTCGACCGGCGCCGCTTCGTCGAGGCGCTCTTCCGTTAGCCGGCGCCGCTTGAGCCGCCGGAGGTTCTTGCCGAAACCGTAAAACAAACGCGGAAACCCGGCCTGCATCGGCGGCGTGCTGCTCAGTAGAGGCACGCAACCGTTCGACGGGCGAAATCAACGGAACACTCTGCACACCCGGCGGGGCTTGGCTCCGATGTCCATATTGCCTACGTTGGAGAGGAAGCGCCGGAGGCCCCCACGGGAGGCCTCCGCGTGTCAACGGCTAGTACGGCAGAGGTGGCGCTGCATGGTGAACGGGTACGATACGATGCGATGTACGGGCCTCCGGCGCGGAGGGCTGCTCCTGGGGTTGATGCTGGCGCTCGTCCCGCTCGCGCTGCACGCGCAGGGCGGCATGCCGGCCTTCGAGGTCGATGCGGTGAGCCTGCGTGAGGGCGATGCCGCGAACCAGTCTCGGCTCGAACTCTACACCCGCATCCCCTACACCAACCTCACGTTCCTCAACACCACCGACGGCTTTACGGCCTCCTATGAGGTCGAGGCCGAGGTCCACCGCCTCGACGACCGGGGCCGCCCCGAGGCCCTCGTCGAGACGAGCATCTGGGAGAACACCGTCAGCGTCGGCGCCTACGCCCTGACCACCTCCGGGCAGACCTTCGACCACACGACGCACGCCCTGGCGCTGCCGCCGGGCCGGTACCTGATCGAGTTCCAACTGACCGACCGCCACGCCGAAGAGCGGACCTACGTGCAGAACGTGCCCGTCGAGGTGCGTGGCTTCAGCGGGCCGGTGGCGCTGAGCGACCTGATCGTGCTCGAAGACTTCGACGAGGAGACGCGGACGATCTACCCGCGCGTAAGCCGCTTCGTGGGGTCCGAAGACGTGCTGCTCGAAGTCTTCTACGAAATCTACGCGGACCGCCCGCAGCGCGTCCGCGTCGTGCGCGAGGTGGTACCGCTGCGGAAGCGCAGCTCCGGCCTGATCCGCACCGGGCGCACCCTCCTCGGCCTCGCCAACGAAGAACCGGACGACGTGCCGGTCGTCTTCTCCGACGTGCAGGCCCTCGCGCTCCAGCGCGGCCGCCACCAGACCGTCGCCGAGCTGCCCCTGGCGGACTTCATCAACGTCGGGGACTACCTGCTGCGCGTCCGGGTGGAGGACGAGCAGGGGCGCCGCCTCGACGAAGCGGCCCGCACGTTCTCGGCCGAGTGGAGTGGCTTGACGGCGCACATCAGCGATCTCGACGAGGCGATCAAGCAGCTCGAGTACGTCGCCAAGCGGCACGAGCTGCGCGAGATCAAGGACGCCACCAACCGCAACGAGCGCCTCCGCCGCTTCCAGGCCTTCTGGGACAAGCGCGACCCCACGCCGGGCACGCCGCGCAACGAGCAGATGGAGGAGTACTACTACCGCATTGCCTACGCCAACCGCCGCTTCGGCAGCGTCATCCCCGGCTGGAAGACGGACCGCGGCCACGTCCTCGTCCGCTTCGGCGAGCCCGAGCACGTAGACCGCCACCAGTACGGCTTCGGGCTGGACGCCGACCCCTACGAGGTCTGGTACTACTACCGCATCGGCCGCTACTTCATCTTCATCGACAAGACGGGCTTCGGCGACTACGAGCTGCTGCGCCCCATCTGGGACGAAGGCAACCGCATCCGCTGAACGAGGGGCCACCGGGCATTCGAGCGGGGCGTCTGTTTCAGGCGCTCCGCTTGTGTATTTTGGGGGGCAGGGACTAGGGACTGGCCACCCGCCACCGGGGCCCATGTACACGACGACCCGTATTTAATGGTCATCCCGAGCACGGTCGAGGGATCTCGCCCTCGAAAGTATGCATAAGCGGCGAGATGCCTCTGCTCGCTACGCTCGGTCACAATGGCCACGTCGGGTTTTGTCACGTGCTGAGCGCTGGGGCTATCAATCGTTCTTCCCCAGTCCCCAGTCCCTACCGATCCCATGCGCCTGATCTTCATGGGCACGCCGGAGTTCGCCGTGCCGTCGCTCGAACGCCTCGTGGAGGCGGGCTATGCGCCCGTGGCGGTCGTCACCGGGCCGGACCGGCGGCGCGGGCGCGGCCAGAAGACGACGCCGACGCCGGTGAAGGAGGCTGCGCAGCGGCTGGGCATCGAGACGATCCTCCAGCCGGAGCGCGTCAAGGATCCCGCCTTCGCCGAGGCCGTCGCCGCGCTGGAGCCCGACGTGATCGTGGTGGTCGCGTTCCGAATCCTGCCGCCGGCCGTCTTCACCGCCGCCCGGCTCGGGGCGTTCAACCTGCACGGCTCGCTGCTGCCCCGGTACCGGGGCGCGGCGCCCATCCACCGCGCCGTGATGGCGGGCGAGACGGAGACGGGCGTGACGACGTTCTTCCTCCGCGAGCAGGTGGATACGGGCAACGTCATCCTCCGCGAGCCGATGCCCATCGGGCCGGACGAGACGACGGGCGACGTGCACGACCGGATGATGCACCTGGGCGCCGAGGCCGTCGTCGAGACCGTCCGCCGCATCGAGGCCGGCACGGCGGAGGCCCATCCGCAGGACGACGCGGCGGCCACGCCGGCGCCCAAGGTCTTCCCCGAAGAGGGGGAGGTGGACTGGGCGCGGCCCGCCGAGGCGGTCCACATCCACGGGCGCGGCGTCTCGCCGTGGCCCGGCGCGTGGTCGCACCACGGCGAGACGCTGCTGCAGCTCTACCGCACCCGCCGGGCCGATGGGGCGGGTGCGCC
>JAWWAN010000526.1:0-3189 GCA_033721675.1 Rhodothermales bacterium
GGATGATGCCCGATCTGTGGCTCGGCGCCGCCTTTGAAGCCGGCCGAAGTCCCGTCGTCACCTCGATGGACCTCGTCGAACTCAATCCCGCGGTCGACGTCGACGGGCGGACGGCCCGGCTGGCAGCGCGCACCGTGTGGGCGTTCCTGGGCGGGCTGGCGGCGCGCTCCGATGAATCTTCGATTGCGCGCTAGCCGGCGGCGCACGTTCTTGCGGGTGCCCGCGCGTCCGTCCGTCGCAGTACACGCCCATGTCCATCCAGATCTTCACCACCGGCGGCACGATCGACAAAGTCTACTTCGACGCCAAGAGCGACTTCGAGGTGGGCGACCCCCAGATCGCCGAGATCCTCCAGCAGGTGGGCGTGACCGTCGACTACGCCGTCGAGACGCTGCTGCGCAAGGACAGCCTGGACCTCACCGACGGCGACCGCGCGCTCATCGCCGAGCGCGTCCGCGCGACGCCGCACCGGTGCGTGCTCATCACGCACGGCACCGACACGATGACGCAGACGGCCCGCGCCCTCGAAGGGATCGACGGCAAAACCGTCGTGCTGGTCGGCTCCCTGACGCCGGCGCGCTTCAAGAGCACCGACGCCGAGTTCAACATCGGCTTCGCGCTGGCGGCGGTGCAGACGCTGCCAGAGGGCGTCTACATCGCGATGAACGGCCGCGTCTTCGAGGCGGCCCGCGTCCGCAAGAACCGCGAGGCCAACCGCTTCGAGACGGCCTGACGAGGTGTGGGGGGGAGGGAGCGCTTCGCTCGCCTCCACACCTTCGCCATACCTCCTTCAACCCTCCCCACTCCACCTACTGCGGCGGGATGTTTTCTTCGCGCTTCGGGTAGGCCTCAGGCGGCCGGGGCACCTCGCGCGGCGAGCTGGCGTCGGCGCGGACGTTGATGGCCTTGTTGAGCACGTCGAACCAGAAGGGCGCTCCGAGGGTGAGCGCGAGCGCCGTCACCAGCAGCCCGAAGAACTTGAGCCACGGGCCGTCGAAGGGCACGCCGCTGCAAGCGTCCGCCCGGGTCCAGAAGAGCGAGCGCCACCAGCAGTCGTAGCGGCCCGCCTCCCAGCCGAAGGGCAGCCCGAGGGATTGCAGCGCCAGCAGCGTCGAGTCGGCGCGCTGCTGGCGGGCCAGGGCGCGGTCGTAGCGGGCCAGGAGCGTGTCTGCCGGCACGGCGCTGCTCGTGTCTGGCGGCGCCGGGAGGCGCGCGAACGCCCGCTGATTCTCTTCGGCGAAGACCGTCGCCTGCTGGACGATGGCCTGCCGCAGCTCGTCGTCTTCGGAGAGGGCGTCGGCCAGGGTCAGCGTATCGGCGTTGAGGGGCAGCACGATGGCGAGGCCGACGGCGAAGCTGATGAACTTGGCCCATCGCTTGTACCACCCGGTCACCTGATCCATCGAGGCGTTGAACCAGACCTCGACTTTCTCGCGGAGCACGCCCAGGTCTACGGCGGCCTGCCGGGTGAGGGTCGTTGCGGCCGTGCCGAGTTGCTTCGCCTTCTCCTCCAGCGCGGCCAGTTCGAGGCGGTCCTGCACCGTCCGCCGCTGTTCCCGGAGGGCGAGGTCCTGCACGGCCTCGTTGATGAGCGTGCGGAGGCCGCGGTAGAGCAGGGGGAAGCCCGCCTCGATCTTTGCCAGCAGCCGCAGCGTTGGCTCGGCGACGCGGTCCCAGCCTGCCGGGAGGTCGTTCTTCAGGGCGGCGAGCCGGGCCGGGTCGTCCGGGGCCTGGTCGAGCACGTCGAGCAGGGCGAGGGCGAACGTGCGGGCGGGGATGTAAGACGGCCCGTGCTTCGAGACCTGGAGCGTCTGGATGAGCGGGTGGTCGTAGAGGCGCGTCACCAGCGAGTCTTCCCGCTTGAAGAGCGGGTTGAAGGTCCGGAAGAGCCGTTTGAAGGCGCCGGCGGGTCCCTCCGTAAGGAAGTTGATGAGGCTGTTGCGCAGCACGCGGGCGCGCAGCCGCAGGAGCGCGGCGAGCACCTCGGTGGAGGCCGTCACCGAGAGGCTGAGCACGAGATAGATGAAGATCAGGCCGATCCCTACTTCGAGCGCTTCGGAGCCGAACATGGCGTCATCCTCCGTCCGTGAGGACGTTCGAGGGCAGACGGCCGGCGTTCCGCAACCCCACGCACCCCCCTCGCCGGGTCATCCTGCCGCAGTATCGATGGCACGGAGCGGCCGGCGTCCGTCGTGAGTGCTGGAAATTCTGGCCGGTGCGCTCCTCGTCTCCGGGCAAGCTAGCCATCGGGGCATAAAAAAACACCGGGCCGGCGGGCGGCCCGGTGTGGGGGAGGACGGGGAGGGGAAGCGGCAGGATCAGGCTTCGGCCTCGACTTCGGTCTCGCGGACGGGGTCGGGGTTCTCGATGGCCTCGAAGTCGGCGCGCGGCCCGAAGCGCGTCGGCACGACCTCGACGATAGCGACCTCGAACTCGCGGTCGCGCGGTCCGCGGGTGCGGTAGTAGCAGGGGCCCGTAAACGTCAGCGTCTCGGCGTTTTCGAGTTTTTCGAGGTCTTCCTCGTCGCGCGGGAAGAAGACGCCGCGGCGGGCTTTTCCGAAGGCAGTGCTGCGTTTGAAGGCATAGCCCTGGCCTTCGATGTCTCCGAGAGTGACGTCCTGCAGTTCGTACATGCTCATGGTAGCGAAGCAGCTTGTTTGAAGCTAGCGAGTCGGCGTAACGGCGCCCGGCCGTACAGACGCCCCATGAATTGTATGGGTACGCGCACGAAATGGTTCACAAACTCCGGGATTCCGGCAGGATTCCCTCCGGATGAGGGGGTGCGCCGCCTCACATCCCACACCGCGCGTGATTATCTTGGCGCGATCTTCATTCCTTGGACCAGGCCCCTCGTGTACATGTCTTTCCCCCATCGCTCCGTGCCTCGCCTTGCCGCGCTGCTGCTCGTCCTGAGCCTCGCCGCAGGGGTTCGGGCGCAGCAGCCGGCCCGCCCGGTGCAGCTCGTCGAGCCCCGCTTCGCCTTCTCGCCCGAGGGGCAGTACGCCGCCGCCGTGCCGTCGCCGGCCGCCCACCTCGGCTACGAGCTCGGCACCCACTTCACCTTCTATGCGGACGTGGTGAGCTACCTGCGGGCGCTCGCGGCGGCCTCGGACCGCGTGACGATGCACGAGTATGGCCGGACCCACGAGGGGCGCCCGCTGCACTACCTCGTCGTCACCGCGCCGGCCA
>JAWWAN010000527.1:0-3181 GCA_033721675.1 Rhodothermales bacterium
CGTCGGCCAGTTCGAAGGCGATGTGGGAGAGGGCCTTGTTGCAGTCCGCCGTCACCTTCCAGACGTAGGTCTTCGAGCCGTCCGGATTGACCGTGGTGGTCTCCAGGATGATGGAGAGGGAGCCGTCCGGGCACGGGGTGGTGCCCTGGCAGGTCTGCGCGTGCGCGGGCACCGCCCAGAGAAGCAGGACGAGGGAAGCCAGCACGAAGAGGGGAGTAGCAGTTTTCATGGCGCTCAGTACCAAAGTGAGACTCTAAACCGAGAGAAAGCCGAGGCATTCTGGCACAACCTGCTTTCCTGAAATCCCGAAAAAGGCGCTGACAGGCTCTGGAGGCTGATTTCGAACCCCGGCGGGCTCGTCTGCCCCGTGGTTTGCCAAAGACTATACCACGACGCAACCATGGCCTGCTTCGCAGTCGCGTCCGCCGCACTTCAAACAAGACCGTTGCAGGTGAGTGCGCGGCCCCGACGCCCCCTGCTCGATGCCTCCGCAGCCGGTTGACTTTCCTGGCGAGTGCTGGTAGATTGAGCTTCCAATTCTATCCGTGCGTTCTTCAGAAGAAGTCGCATGCTCCGCGTCCTGTTTAGCGTGCTCGCCGTCGTGGTCGCCCTACTCGCTTTTGTACTCGAACAGCCCGTGCTGTACGCTGCGGCGGCTGTGCTCCTGCTGATCGTCATCATCCTGTGGTCGACCGTCGCCCGGCGGCGTCACCGCGAGGCGCGGCGCCCCTACCTCCGCTCGACGCCCAACGCGGACGACGACCTGAAGGCGCTGGGCATCATGGAGATCCGCCCGCGCTCGGAGGCTAGCGCCGAGGCGGCAGCCACGCCGGCTGCCACGCCGGCTGCCACCGAGACCACCGCCCCTGCCGCCGCAGAGCCTGCCGAGGCCGCACCCGTGCCGCGCCCCCGGTACGGCACCCCCGCACGCACGGCGGCGGCCCCGGTGGACGCCTCCACAGCGACGGCCGTGGCAGAGGCCCCTCCCGCCGTGATGGCCCCTCCGGAGGACGACGACGCGCTCGCGCCGCTGCTCGCCTCCGTCCGGGCCGCTGTGGGCGCGGAAACCGTCTGCCTGCTACGCCAGCCGGATCTGGAGCCGGACTACGAGGTCGTGGCCAGTGCCGGCGGCAGCGACGTGCTGCCCGGAGGCCGTACGTTCTCGTCTCCGGTGCCGCTCCTTACCGCGCACACGACCCGCCACCCGGTGACGGTGCACCCCGTGGGCGACGACGGCATCCCCCCGGACGCCCTCGGGTATCGGGCACACCCCGGCACGGTCCGCACGGTGGCCCTCGCCCCCCTCGAACGGCCCGACGCGCCCGACGTGCTCTTTCTGGTGGCCGACGCCGGAGGCGATACCCTGGAGCAGGCGCGCGCCCAGGCGCTGCTGGCCGAGTTCGCCCGTCTGGCCGGCACCTTGCTGGACCCCGGCGGGCGCGCCGCCGCGCTCCCCCCGGAGCCGCAGACCCATGCACCCCGCCCCCGCCGCGAGATCATCGCCGACGAGATGGACGCGGCCCGCGCCGAGGAACGCCCGCTGGCCCTGGCGCTGGTCTACCTCAACCGGGCCGAGGCTCTCGCCGACGAGGGCGAAGCCCGCGTCGCCACGGCCGAGCGGCTCTTCGATACCCGCCTCCGGCAGGCCGCGCCCGATAGCCGGGTGGTGCGCTTCGGCGAGCTGACCTACGGCCTCTTCTACGATGGCGCCGGGCCGGACGTGGAAGCCTGGGGGGAACGTCTCCAGCGAGAGTTCGAGCGCGAGACCGGCATGCTCGAAGGGGGCATCAGCGTGGGCATCGCGCAGATGCAGGACCGCCATCACTCGCCGGACGCCCTCCGCAGCGACGCCACCGACGCCCTCCGCGAAGCCTATACCTCGGGCGCCTGCACCATCCTCGAATAAAGAAGGAGAAGCCCGGGTTACGAGCCGGCCCGGCCGCTCCGCGCATCACCGCCTACCGTCCCGTGCCGCTCTTCGTCACCATCGTGCTCGACGGCGTCGGGGTCGGGGCGCAGCCCGATGCCGGAGCGTACGGCGATGCCGGCAGCCACACGCTGGCCCACGTCTGCGCCGCCGCCCGCCCCGCCCTGCCCACCCTCCAGCGCCTCGGCCTCGGCCGCCTGGCTGCCCTCGAAGGCGTCCCCGCCGCCGAGGCGCCCGTGGCCGACTATGGACGCATGCGCGAGGTCTCGGCCGGCAAAGACAGCACGACGGGCCACTGGGAGCTGGCCGGCCTCCGCCTGGACCGGGCCTTCCCCACCTACCCGGATGGGTTCCCGGACGACGTCGTCGCGGCGTTCGTCGAGCAGACCGGCTGCGGCGGGATCCTGGGCAACCGCCCCGCCTCCGGCACCGTGATCATCGACGAGCTGGGCGCCGCGCATCAGGAGACCGGGCACCCCATCGTCTATACCTCCGCCGACAGCGTCTTCCAGGTCGCGGCGCACAAAGACACGATCCCGCTGGAGGCACTCTACCAGATGTGCCGGATCGCGCGCGAGGCCGTCTGCGTGGGGCCGCACGCGGTAGGGCGCGTCATCGCGCGGCCCTTCGTGGGCGCGCCCGGCGCCTACACGCGCGTCTCCGCCGAGCGCAAAGACTTCTCGCTCCGGCCCACCGGCACCCTCCAGGAAGCCCTCCGCGCGCATGGCGTCCGCACCGTCGCCATCGGCAAGATCGGCGACCTCTTCGGCGGGGTCGGTTTCGATGCGATCCACAAGACGAAATCGAACGCGGAAGGCATCGACGAGACGCTGCGCGTGATGCACGCCTACGACGGCGCGCCGACGTTCGTCTGGACCAACCTCGTCGACTTCGACCAGGACTTCGGCCACCGCAACGACCCCGGCGGCTTCGCCCGCGCCCTGGAAGCCTTCGACCGCGCGCTGCCCGACCTGATGGCCGCCCTCCCGGCCGGCGGCCGCCTCGTGCTCACCGCTGACCACGGCAACGACCCGACCACGCCCTCGACCGACCACAGCCGCGAGTACGTGCCGCTGCTCGTCCTCGGCGGGGCGGGCGGGCACGCCCTCGGCACGCGCCGGAGCTTCAACGACCACGCCGCCAGCGTCGCCGCTTTCTTCGGCGCCCCGTTCGAGACCGACGGCACCTCGTTCCTCCGATGACCCCCGACCCCGCCCTCCGCCGCCACCTCGCCGACGCCCTCGCCTGGCGCAG
>JAWWAN010000528.1:0-3175 GCA_033721675.1 Rhodothermales bacterium
GCCGAGGCCGTCCTGGGTGCGATGAGCCCCACGGCCGGCCCCGTCCGCCCGACGCTGGAGATCCTCGCCGAGCGCGGGCTCGTGCGGGCCGTCGGCGCGGAGTGGGCGTTGACGGAGGCCGGCGCTGCCGAAGCCCGCCGCCTCGCCGCCGAGCGGGACGGGCGGCCGGCGCGCCGGGGCCTCGAAGGGGCGGAGGGGCCGCGATGACGGACGTGCAGCTCGAAATCCAGCTCGTGGCCATCGTGGTGGCCGCCGCCTGCGCGCTGCCCGGCGTCTTCCTGGTGCTGCGCGGTATGGCGATGATGAGCGACGCCATCAGCCATGCGATTCTGCCCGGCATCGTGGTGGCGTTCTTCGTCACCGGCGACCTCGGCTCGCCGCTGCTCATCCTCGGGGCCGCCCTCACCGGCGTGCTCACCGTCGCGCTCGTCGAACTCATCAACCGGACGCGGCTCGTCAAGGAGGACGCCGCCATCGGGCTCGTCTTCCCCGCCCTCTTCTCCATCGGCGTCATCCTCATCGCCCGCTTCGCCGGGGACGTCCACCTGGACACGGATGCCGTGCTGTTGGGGGAGCTGGCCTTCGTACCGTTCGACCGGCTCACGGCGGGCGGCCTCGACCTCGGGCCGAAGGCGCTCTATGTGACGGGCGCCGCCGGGCTGGCCAATGCCCTCTTCATCGCGCTCTTCTACAAAGAGCTCAAGCTCGCCACGTTCGACGCCGGCTTGGCCGCCGCGCTCGGCTTCGTGCCGGGTGTGCTGCACTACGCCCTGATGGCGCTCGTCTCGGTGACGGCCGTAGCCGCCTTCGACGCCGTCGGGTCGATCCTCGTCGTGGCGCTCATGGTGGGGCCGCCGGCCGCCGCGCACCTGCTCACCGACCGGCTGGCGCGCATGATCGGGCTTAGCGTGGGGCTGGGCGCGCTCAGCGCCGTGGGCGGCTACTGGATGGCGCACGCGCTCGACGCCTCCATCGCCGGCTCGATGGCGACCGTCGTGGGGCTCGTCTTCTTCGCCGCGTTCCTCTTCGCGCCGGGGCGGGGCGTGGCGGCCGTCCTGCGGCGGCGGCGGCAGCAACGGTGGACGTTCGCGCAGAAGATGCTGGCGATCCATCTGCTCCATCACGAGGGCTCGCCGGAGGCCGCCCAGGAGAGCCGCGTGGCGCACCTGCAAGAGCATCTGCAATGGGCGCCGGACTTCGCCGCGCGCGTCGTCCGCCTCGCCCGCGAGAACGCGCTCGTCGAGCGCACGAACGGGCACCTCGTGCTGACCGAGGCCGGGCGGCGGCTGGCGCAGGAAGCCATCGTGCAGGTGTAATTACCGACGGCGTACCCGATCGGGGCTTGCACTTCTGCCGGCCAGCCGCCAAGTTACCGGCCTTCCCCGCGTAGTGATTCCCATGAAGTTCCCCGCTCGGATGTATCGGTCGATTCCGCTCTTCCTCGCCGCCCTGGTCACGTGGGGCGCGGCGGACCTCGCCGCGCAGACGGCCTGCGAACCCGGGCAGGCCGAGGCGCTTCTGGATGTCAACGACGTCCGCGCACGCATCTTCAACAACGGGAACCTGTTTCGGCGAGAAGATCCACACGTCTACGAAGTGCCGAAGGGCATGGGCACGAGTGCCCTTTTCACCGCCGGTCTGTGGCTCGGCGGGCAGGCGGGCGGTGCGATCCGGGCCAGCGGGACGAACTACCATACGTACGAGTTCGCCCCTGGCCCGCTCGGCGCCGACGGATCGCCGCTGCCCGACTGCGAAGCCTTCGACCGCATCTACCAGATCGACGCGGCGGATCTCAGGCAGTTCGAGGAGACGGGCCAACTCACCGAAGACCTGCGCGACTGGCCGCATGACCTCGGCGCTCCGGTCATCGATGGGGACGGAATTGCAGCCAACTACAACCTCGGCGGGGGAGACCGGCCCGCGATTCTCGGCCATCGGATGCTCTGGTGGATCATGAACGACGGTGCTGCGGTCCGGCGCTTCGAGGAGAATCCGCCGCTGCCCGTCGAGGTGCGCGCCTCGGCGTTCGCCCTCGCCAGCGACGCCGCCGCGCTTGACCAGGCGACATTCTACCGCTACCGCATCCGCTACCGGGGCACCCAGCCGCTCGATAGCGCCTACGTCGGTCTCTTCGTGGACCCCGACCTGGGGCACTTCGGCGACGACTACGTGGGGGCCGACACGACCCTGAACCTCGGCTTTGCCTATAATGCCGACGACGCGGACGACAGGGATCAGGGAGGGTACGGCGCGGCGCCGCCGGCCGTCGGGATTGCTCTCCTCCAGGGTCCCCGCGCCACGCCCGACGGACGCGACAACGACCGTGACGGTACCGTCGACGAGGCCGGCGAGCGCCACGGGATGACCACGTTCGTGACCTCGCACCTCGAAGTGCACGAGATGGCCCGGCCCGGGCACATCTACCGATCGTTGCGCGGGGTCCGTCCCAATGGCCCCGGCCCCATTCGCGCAGGCATGTATGGGAGCGGCGACGGGGCCGTGACGACGATCATGTTTCCGGGCGATCCCGTGACGCGGCAGTACTGGAGCGAGGTGAAGCCGGCCCCGGAGGCGACCCAACCCCTCGCGCCCGGCGATCGGATGATGCTCGTCGGTGCGGGTCCGTTCACGATGCAGCCGGGCGAGGAGCAGGAGGTCGTCTTCGCCATCGTCTGGGCGCGCGGGGCGGATCACCTCGACTCCGTCACCCGGCTCCGCGCCGCCAGCCGGGCCGTGCACGCCGCCTTCGACGCCGGCCTCGATACGGCCGTCACCACCCAAGACGCCGAGGCGCCCGGCGCCTTCGCGCTCTTCACGAACGGCCCGAACCCGTTCCACGCATCGACCGAGATCCGATTCGCGCTCCCGGCGCCCTCGATGGTCCGGCTGGAGGTCTTCGACGTGCTCGGCCGGCGTGTAGCGGTGCTCGTCGATAGGCGGTTGCCGGCCGGGCGGCACGCGGCGCGTTTCGACGCGACCGGGTTGGGCAGCGGGGTCTATCTCTACCGGATCGAGGCCGGCGCCTTCCGCGAAACCCGGACGATGCTGCTGCTTAAATAGAGCACCCGGACTCCAATCCCGCGCCGATGCTCTCCATTCGTACCAACCTGCGCCGCTGGGCCGAGGCCCGCCGCCTACGCCGCATCACGCTCGACGACGCCCGCCGCCGCGCCGC
>JAWWAN010000529.1:0-3174 GCA_033721675.1 Rhodothermales bacterium
GGGACCTGCCGTTCCCTCGCCTCTCGGCCTACGGGTTCTGGAGCTTCCTGCTGGGTGGCCTGTTCGTGTGCGGCTCCCTCTTCTTCGACGCCGCGCCCCGGGGCGGCTGGTTCATGTACCCCCCGCTCACGGCGGCCTACTCGGACGGCTTCGGGGTAGACATCTGGCTGTTGGGGCTGACGTTCATCGAGGTCGCGGCCATCGCCGCCGCCGTCGAGCTGATCGTGGGCGTGCTCAAGTGCCGGCCGCCGGGGATGCGGATCAACCTGATCCCGCTCTACTCGTGGTACGTCCTCGTGGTGGCCGGCATGATCCTGTTCGCCTTCCCGCCCCTCATCGCGGGCGACCTGCTGATGGAGCTGGAGCGGCTCCTCGGCTGGCCGTTCTTCGACCCCGCGCGCGGCGGCGACCCGATCCTGTGGCAGCACCTCTTCTGGATCTTCGGCCACCCCGAGGTCTACATCATCTTCCTGCCGTCGATCGGGCTCGTGGCGATGATCGTCCCGACGTTCGCGCGGACGCCCATCGTGGGGTACGGATGGATCGTGCTGGCCGCCGTCGGGACGGGCTTCCTCAGCTTCGGGCTGTGGGTCCATCACATGTTCACGACGGGCCTGCCCGGCATCTCGCTCGGGCTGTTTTCCGCCGCCAGCGAGGCCGTCGCCATCCCCACCGGCGTGCAGCTCTTCTGCTTCATCGCCACGCTGCTGGCCGGGCGCGTGGTCCGGTCGGTGCCCATCCTGTTCGTCTTCGCCGGCCTCGCCACGTTTGTCCTGGGCGGCCTCACCGGCGTGATGGTGGCCCTCGCCCCGTTCGACTTCCAGGCGCACGACTCCTTCTTCGTGGTCGGCCATCTGCACTACGTGCTGATGGGCGGGACGATCTTCCCGTTCCTCGCCGCGGCCTACTACTACTTCCCGACCATCAACGGCAAGATGCTCTCCGAGCGGCTCGGGCGGATCGCGTTCTGGCTCCTCTTCATCGGCTTCAACGTCGCCTTCCTCCCGATGCACCTGACCGGTCTGAAGGGGATGCCGCGCCGCGTCTTCACCTACCCGGCGGACATCGGCCTCGACGGCCTGAACCTCCTCTCGACGGTCGGCGCCGGGCTCGTCGCGGCCGGCTTCGCCGTGTTCTTCTGGGACGTCCTCCGCCCCAAGCGCACGCAGCCCTTCGCCCCGCGCAACCCCTGGAACGCCGGCACGCTCGAATGGACCGCCGAGATGCCGGACCAGCCGTGGGGCATCCGTTCCATCCCCGAGATCGACAGCCGCTACCCGCTCTGGGACCAGCCCAACTTCCTCCGCGACGTGGACCAGGGCCGCTTCTACCTCCCGGATGCCGAGGAAGGCCTGCGCGAGACGCTCGTCACCACCGCCATCGACGCGACGCCGGCCCAGTGCCTGCGCGTGCCCGGCCCGACCTTCCTGACCCACCTGGCCGCCCTCGGCACGGGGGGCGTCTTCATCTTCTCGACGTTCCACTGGTGGTGGGCGGCCGTCTTCAGCGGGGTCTTCGCCCTCGGCGCCATCCTGACGTGGCTCTGGACCGGCACCGCGTTGATCCCCGAAAAGCCCGAGAAAGACGTCGGCCTCGGCCTTCGGCTGCCGCTCTACGCCTCGGGCAGACACTCGGTGGGCTGGTGGGCGATGTTCATCACGATGCTGGGCGACATGACGGCCTTCGTCTCGCTCCTCTTCGGGTACTTCTTCTACTGGACGATCCACGACGACTTCCCGCCGGAGGGCGCGGCCGGCCCCGGCGTGGTGCGGCCCCTGGCCGGCGGGCTGCTGCTGCTGGGGGCGTGGGGGCTGACGCTGCTCGCCCGCCGCTGGAACGGGCAGGACCGCGCCGGGGCGTTCTACGTGGCCCTCCTGGGCGGAGTCGGGCTGGCGGCCGCCGGCGCGGTGGTCCTGATGACAAGCCTCGACGGCCTCGACCCGACGGCGCACGTCTACCCCGCCATCGTCTCGGTGCTGGTGTGGTGGGTGGCCGTCCACGTTGCGGCGGGTATCGTGATGCAGCTCTACTGCACCGCCCGCCGCGCCGCCGGCCGCATGACCGCCCGGCACGACATCGACGTCCGCAACGTGACGCTCTACTGGCACTTCGTTGCGCTCACCGCCGGCATCACCGTCGCGGTGATCGCCGGATTCCCGCTGGTCGCCTGAGCCATGAAGACCTCCACCCGACCGCACGACAGCCTCTGGATGCTGACGGCCGCGCCCCTGCTGTGGGCGGCGCACTTCCTGCTCTCGTATGCCACCGCCGCCGTATGGTGCGCGAAGCAGCCCGGCTTCGGGGGCCCGCTGGGCGCGGTGCGCCTCGCCATCGGGGTCTACACCGTGGTGGCCCTGGCCGGCATCGCGCTCGTCGGATGGATCGGCTACCGGCGCCACGCGCCCGGCCATGGCGTGCCGTCGCATCACCACGACACCCCCCTCTCGCGCCACCGCTTCCTCGGCTTCGCCACCCTCCTGCTCGCCGGCCTGAGCGGGGTCGCGACGGTCTACGTCGCCCTCACCGTCTTCTTCTTCTCCACCTGCTATTGATGCCGGCGGGCCCCCGCGCCCCGTCCTCGTCGCTGACCGCCATGCGCCGCATCGTCTCCATCGCCGGATTCTTTGTGCTGGCCGCCCTCTGGCTGGGGCCGCTGCCGGCGCGGGCGGAGGGCTCCTTCGCGGCCCACATGGCGATGCATATGGGCGTGGTGGCCGTGGCCGCGCCGCTGATCGCCCTCGGCGCGGCCGGCACGCGTCTTGACCCGGCGCGGCGGTGGCCCCATGCCGTCGCTCCGATCCCGGCATCCGTGCTGGAGTTGATCGTGGTGTGGGCGTGGCACGCGCCGCTGCTCCACCACCTGGCCCGGAGCAGTACGGCCGGGATCGTGCTGGAGCAGGGCTCGTTCCTGCTGGCGGGGGTGCTCGTATGGGCGGCTGCCTTCGGCGGCGCGCCGTCGCCCGGCCGCCGGGCCGCCGGCGTCGTCGGGCTGCTGCTGACGTCGATGCACATGACGCTCCTCGGCGCCCTGCTCGCCCTCAGCCCCCGCCCGCTCTACGACCACCTCGCCGGCGCCGGTAGCCTCTCCGCGCTGGAGGACCAGCACCTGGGCGGCGCGATCATGCTCCTCGTCGGCGGCGTGGCCTACAAAGCAACCGGCATCCCCGTTTCTAA
>JAWWAN010000530.1:0-3139 GCA_033721675.1 Rhodothermales bacterium
CCCTCCAGCGCCTTGTGCGCCTGGGCGCTGCGCTGATAGTCCTGCGCGGGGTCGAGCCGGTAGCCGTTGCCCGCATCGACGAGGGCCCAGCCCACCTCCTCGGGGGGCGGTGCGTCCAGCGGCAGATGTTCGCCGGTTTCGGTATCGACCAGCGTGAAGCGGCCCGGCCGGCCGGCGTCGGACCCGATGAGGTACGCCAGACTGAAGGGAGCGCCCAGCGCCTCGGCGGCCGCGCGGTGGAGCGTCGTCAGCAGGGCCTCCGGCGCGTCCGGGAGTGCCCAGAGCGCCTGCAGGGCGCGCGCCACGGCCACGGCCAGCGCGGCCAGGTACGCGTCCAGGCAACCCGCCGGCACGGTGCAGACGACGGCGACCTCGACGGCCGCCCCCTCCCCGAGCTGCCGGACGGCGGCCTCGACGAGCGCCACCCACGTGGGGCGGCCCGGCGCCGGCGGCGCGGCGGCGTCGAACGTCCACACGGCGTCGTCCCCATCGAAGACGAGCCGCGCCGCCGGGGCCGCGCGCACGGCCACGGCCGCGCCCTGGGGCAGCGCCATCAGCACGGCGAAGCCGTTGAAATAGTTGGTATGGCCGGCCAGCAGCCCCGGCGCGCCGTGCGCGAAGGCCGCCTCGGTGGGCGTGGGCGCCGCGCCGAAGCGCTCGGCCAGCAGGGCCGTGGCCCGCTCGGTGAGCTGCTCCGGCCGCATCGGTGCCCGGCTCTGCATGCGGCCGAGCGTCTCGAGCATCGGGCTGACGTACGGCGGCAGGCCGGTGCGGTCTGAACGGAGCGAAGAGGCAGCCATGCAGCGGGGTGGCCCGCGCCCGCCCCGTGGATTCGGGGCGGCGCGGCGCCGGCGGCGGAGGAAGCGCGCGGAGAAGACGCCATTCTACGGGCGCCGCCCCTCGGGTGCAACGCCCAGGGCGCCCGCACGCCGTGCAACTGGGCAACTTTTCGTGATATTTTGTAGAAGCCCCCCCCGGAGCGGACGCACGGCGCGCGGCGCGCGTGTAACTTCCTTCGCGCTCGCTGCCCTCTCGCTGCCTGTCCGTTCCGATGACGTTGTGGTCGCGCATCGCCCACTGGATCCTCGACCATCGCACGGCGATCGTCGTGACGATCGCCGTGCTGACCGTCTTCTTCGGCTACTGGGCCACGCGCGTCGAGACGGACCACACGTCCGTCCGCTTCATCGACGACGAGTCGGAGCTGCTGCAGGAGTTCCGGCGCGTGAGCGCGGTCTTCGGGCAGAGCCAGACGATGCTCTACCTCGTCTTCGACGGCGCCGACCCCTACGACCCCGCCTTCCTGGAGGCCCTCGCCGACGTCACCCGCGAGATCGACGGCTACGCGGGGGTGGAGCAGGTGCTGAGCCTCGCCAATGTGCCGTACCTCGTGAAGCAGGGCACGGCCGTCGTACCTCGCCCGCTCTACTCGGATTCGCTCACGGCCGCGGCCACGCGCGCGCGCATCGAAGACCAGCGCTTCCTGCGCGGGCTGCTGCTCTCCAACGACGGCTCGACGTCCGGGATGGTGGTCAAGATCGAGCGCGAGGTCAACAACTCGAAGGCGCGCATCGCCCTCGTCCACCGGATCGAGGACGCTGCCGAGGCCCTGCCGGGCGAGGTGGCGCTGGCCGGCATCCCGTACGTGCGGACGCAGTATGCCGAGCGCGTCACGCGCGAGGCGCCGCTGTTCACCGTGCTCGCCCTGCTCGTCTCGCTCCTCTTCCTCTACCTCACGTTCCGCGCGTGGCGGCCCGTGCTGCTGCCCACGCTCATCGTCGCCCTCGGGATCGCGTGGACGCTCGGGCTGATGGCGCTCTTCGAGCACCGGCTCAACATCGTCACGAGCATCCTGCCCGCCCTGCTGGTCATCATCGGCATGGCGAACGCCATCCACCTGAGCACCAAGTTCTACGACCAGTACCGGCGGCTGCAGGACCGGCGGGCGGCGCTCGTCGAGACGATCCGGACCGTCGGCATGGCGACGTTCCTGACGTGCTTCACCACGGCCATCGGCTTCGCCGTGCTCGTCTTCTCCGGCTCGCCGCTGCTGATCGTCTTCGGGTGGGTGGCGGCCGTCGGCATCATGTTCCTCTACGCCCTCTCGGTCACGCTCATCCCGCTCGCGTTCACCCTCAGCCGGCCGCCGGCCGCGCGGCGCAGCGGGCTGAGCGGGCACGACGCCCTCACGCGCGCCTTCGACCGCCTCGCCCTCGCCACCGAGCGGCACGCCACGGCCGTGATGCTCGCCGCCGTGGCCGTCATCGCCGTCGGCGTCGTCGGCATCACGCGCATCCCCACCGATCTCTACGTCTTCTCGGACTTCTACGAGGACGACCCGATGCGGCAGGACCTGGCGGTCTTCGAGCAGCACTTCGGCGGCGTCCTCCCGATGGAGGTCGTGATCGAGGCGGACCGTGCGCAGCAGTTCCGTTCGCTGGGCAACCTGCGGCGGCTGGACCGGCTCAAGAACGAGCTGGCGGCGCTGGAACCGGTGGGCCGCGCGCTCGCCGCCACAGACCTCGTGATGCTCGCCAACCAGGCGTACTTCGGCGGCAACCCCGCCACGTACCGCCTCCCCTCTTCCTACGAGCTGCCCTTCCTGCAGGCCGCGCTCCGCAGCCTGCTCGACCAGGGCGACGGCGCGAGCCTGACGCAGAACCTGCCCCGCCTGGTCGACTCGACGTTCTCCATCACGCGCATCTACCTCGGCGTGGGAGACATCGGCACGGCGCGCATGAACGCGCTGGCCGATACGGTGCGCAGCCGCGCCACGGCGCTCTTCCCCGCGGAGCAGTTCAGGGTCTACGTCACCGGCGGGGCCGTCCTGACGACGCGCTCCGGCGAGAACCTCGTGACGAACCTGCTGGTGAGCCTCGCGGCGGCGCTCGTGCTGATCTCGGCGCTGATGGCGCTGCTGTTCCGCTCATCCCGGCTGCTCGTCATCAGCCTGCTGCCCAACGTCATCCCGCTCGTAGTGGTGGGCGGCGCGATGGGCTTCGCGGGCGTCGCGCTCAAACCCTCCACCGCCCTCATTTTCTCCATCGCCTTCGGCATCGCCGTAGACAGCAGCATCCACTTCCTGTCCAAGTACCGGCTGCTGCGGGCGCGGGGCCTGCCGCTGAACGACGCCGTCCGC
>JAWWAN010000531.1:0-3138 GCA_033721675.1 Rhodothermales bacterium
CCGCTGCGCTTCCGGGCCGGCTGGCGCAACTACCTCATCGGCGACCTGTTCGACCGGGCGGTGGCGCGGCGGCTGGGCGAGCCGCTGCCTGTGTTCGTCGGCTTCGGCGGCAAGGCGCTGCACAGCTTCCGGCGGGCCCGCGCGCTCGGCGCCGAGCGGCTGGAGTTGGTGGCGGCCAACAGCCACGTGGACAACGTCGCCCGCCTCCACGCCGAGGCCATCCGGCGGTACGGGCTCGAAGAGAGCTGGCTCAACGAGGCGCAGTGCCGCAAGACCCGCGCCGAGTACGCCATGGCGGACGTGATCCACGTCGCCTCCGAGTACACCCGCCGGTCGTTCCTGGAGGCCGGCGTGCCCGAGGCCCGGCTGCGCCGCATCCACTATGCCGTCGATCCGCGCTTCGGGCCGCCCACCGAGCGGCCTGACGACGGCGTCTTCCGGATCGTCTATACGGGCAGCGTGAGCGTGATGAAAGGCGTGCCCGTGCTGCTGGACGCCTTCGCCCGCCTCCCCGACGCGCGGGCCGAGCTGACGCTCGTCGGGGGCATGGCGAGCCGGGGGATGCGCCGCTACGTCGAGGCCGCCCTTGCGCGCGACCCCCGCATCCGCCTCGCGCCGGGCGACCCCCTGCCCCACCTGCACCGCGCCGACGTCTACGTCCACCCGACCTTCGAGGACGGCTTCGCCTATGCCCCGATGGAGGCCCTCGCCTGCGGCGTGCCCGTCGTCGTCACCGAAGACACCGGCATGAAGGAGCACGTCGACGACGGCACGACCGGCTACGTCGTCCCCACCGGCGACGCGGCGGCGATCACCGAGCGGCTGGAACATCTCCGCCGGCATCCGCTTCACGTGCCGGCGCCCGGCGCCCCCTGACGCGCCCCCGGCCCTACCCCATCCAGCCATGCCGTATTCCCCCGACAGACCGCTCTACGTCTTCTTCGGCCACCACAAGTGTGCGACCGGCTGGATCGACGACATCCTGCGCGAGGCGTGCTTCCGCCTCGGATGGGATTTCCGGATCGTCCACCGCCCCGTCGACTTCGCCGAATACGGCGCGCTGCACCGGCTCGCCGAGGCCGAGCGGCCGGACTTCCTGGCCTACACCAATGCGGACCGCGCCGCCCTCGACGGCCTGCCGCCCTTCCGCGGCTTCCACGTCATCCGCGACCCGCGCGACGTGATCGTCTCCGGCTATTTCTCCCATCGCTACAGCCACCCCACCGACGGCTGGCCCGAGCTCGCGGCGCACCGGGCGCAGCTCCAGCAGATGTCCAAAGAGGACGGGCTGCTGCTGGAGATGGCGTTCAGCGCCGAGCGCCTCCGTCAGATGGGCGCGTGGGACTATGCCCAGCCGAATGTGCTGGAGGTCAAGATGGAGCACCTCACGGCTGCGCCCCACGAGACGTTCTGCGCGATCTTCGACTTCCTCGGCATCCTCGACCGCACGGACCGCAGCCTGCCCGTGCGGCTGCTCAAGACGGCCGTGATGCAGCTCAACGCGCTCAACCAGCGGGGCCGCCACCGCACGCCCTTCGGCCTGCCGATCTCGCCCGTGCGGATCCCGCAGCGGACGCTCGCCGAGCGCCACGTGGCCGCCGTCCTCCGGCGCAAGAGCTTCAAGAAACTCTCCGGCGGGCGCAAGAAAGGGCAGGAGAACGTCCGCAGCCACTACCGGAAGGGCCAGCCCGGCGACTGGCGCAACCACTTTACCGCCGCGCACGCCGCGCACTTCGCCGAGCGCTTTGGCGGCCTGCTCGAGCGCCTGGGCTACGAACCGGACGACCGCTGGGTCGCACGCCATGAACATTCTACTGTGTAGCCCCTGCCGGCTCGACCGCACGCTCGGCGCGGCCCAGACGCTGATGGACCTCGCCGACGCCCTCGGTGCCCTCGGCCATACGTGCGACCTCGTCGGCCCCGGCGTGCTCGGCGCCTCGGCCGAGGACTATCCCGCCCGCCTCCAGGCCTTCCTCCGCGCCGAGGCCGGCGGCTACGACGTCGTCGACCTCGACTACAAGCGGTGCGTGCTCGACGAGCAGACGGCCCGCGCCGGCCCGCTGTTCGTGGCTCGCTGCCAGCTTCTGATCCACCACTACCTCCGCATCCCGATCCCGCCGATGCCGACGTTGCGGGGCCGCCTGCGCGACCGCGTGCTCGGCCCGCGCGACCGGCACGTGCTGCGCGCCCGGATCCAGCGCGCCGACGCCACGCTCGCCGTCGCCCACCGCATCGTCGTCCTCAACGACCGCGACCGGGATGCGCTCGCGCGCCACGGCCACGCCGCCGAGAAGATCCACGTGATCCCGAACGGCATGACGGCGGACCGCCTCGATGCCTTCGCCGCCGTGCCGGAGGCCGTCCCCGAGGGCGCCGTCGTCGCCTTCATCGGGATGTTCGGACCCCGCAAGGGCGCCGCCGACTTCCCCGACCTGGTGCGGCGCGTGGCGGCCTCGGTACCGGAGGTCCGGTTTCGGCTGCTCGGCACGCGCGGACCGCTCCGCACCGCCGAGGCCGTCGAGGGGCTCTTCCCGAAGGCGCTCCGGCGCCACGTGGAGGTGATCCCGACGTTTGCGCCCGAGGCGTTGCCGGAGCTGCTGGCGCCGTGCGCCGTGGGCGTCTTCCCGTCGTACGTCGAAGGGTTCGGGTTGGGCGTGCTGGAGATGCTGGCCGCGGCGATGCCCGTCGTCGCCTACGACGCCCCCGGCCCGCCCGTCATGCTGCCGCCCGAGGCGCTGGTGCCACGCGGCGACACGGCGGCGATGAGCGAGCGGGTGATCGCGCTTTTGCGAGACCGCGCGGCGCTCGCCGGGGCACGGCGCCGGGCGCGGCAGCAGGCCCAGACGTTCACCTGGGCGCGCAGTGCGCGCCGGCTCGCGGACGCCTACGAAGACGCCCTCAGTACCCACCCGAACCCCCACTCTGCCTGATGATGCCCCCCCTCGCCTCGCGCCTTGGCTCTCTCGGGGTACTCGCCGGGCTCCTGCTGACGGCGCTGGCGCCCTGCTCGGCGCCCTCGCCCGCCGGCGCCGTGCCGCCCGACGGCTACCCCGTGCGGTTCAATCTAGACCGGCCCGGCTTCGTGACGCTCGTCGTCGAGGATGCCGAGGGGCGGCGCGTGCGCAACCTCGTCTCCGG
>JAWWAN010000532.1:0-3125 GCA_033721675.1 Rhodothermales bacterium
CCGATGATGCGCAATGGCGGCGGCGCCATCGTGCTCTGCTCCTCCGCCGTCTCGCGCACCGGCCTGGTCAACCACGAAGCCATCGCCGCCGCCAAGGCCGGGATCAACGGCCTGGTGCGCGCCTCGGCGGCGACCTACGCGAACCGCGGCGTGCGCGTCAACGCGGTGGCGCCGGGCCTCGTCGAGACGCCGGCTACGGAACGCATCACGAGCAGCGAGGCCGGCCGCAAGCAGTCCGAGGCGATGCACGCCCTGGGCCGCCTGGGCCGGCCCGACGACATCGCCGAGGCCATCGTATGGCTGCTCGACGGCGACCGCAGCGGCTGGGTCACCGGCCAGATCGTCGGGGTCGATGGCGGCCTCGGCACCGTCCGCCCGCGCTGACGTGCCCGACGCTCGCCACCTGATCCTCGTCCTCGGCGACCAGCTTAGCGCCGACGCCGCCGCCTTCGACGGCGCCGACGCCACGCGCGACGTGGTGGCGATGGCCGAGGTCGAGGCCGAAGTGCACCGCCATCCGAACCACCGGCAGCGCGTCGCGCTGTTCTTCGCGGCCATGCGCCACTTCCGCGACGCCCTCCGCGACCGGGGCTTCACGGTCAAGTACCAGCGCGTCGGCGCAAAGGATGCGGCCGAGAGCCTGCCGGAGTACCTGCGGCGGATGATCGACCACTACCGGCCCGAGCGCGTCGTGCTCACCGAACCGGGCCGCCACGACCTCCGCGAAGCCCTGCGCGAGACCGCCGCCGAAGCCGGCGCCGACCTCGACCTCCGCGAAGACGACCACTTCCTTGCCTCGCACGCCGACTTCGACGCATGGGCCGAGGGCCGCAGCACGCTCACCATGGAGTACTTCTACCGGGCGATGCGGCGGCGCTACGGCGTCTTGATGCGCGGTGACGACCCCGAGGGCGACCGCTGGAACCTGGACCAGGAGAACCGCGAGGCGTTTCGAGAAGCGCCCGGCGCCATCAAGGAGCCGATCCACTTCCGGCCGGACGCCGTCACGCAGGGCGCCCTCGACGACGTCGAAGACCGCTTCCCCGATCTCTACGGCACCCTCGACGGCTTCGACTGGCCCGTGACGCCCGGCGAGGCCCGCCGCGCGGTGCGCGACTTCGTCGAGCACCGGCTGCCGCACTTCGGCACCTACCAGGACGCCATGTGGGCGGGGCGCCCGTACCTCTACCACAGCCGCATCAGCGCCGCGCTCAACCTCAAGCTCATCGACCCGCGCTACGTCATCGAAAAGGTCGAGGAGGCCTACCGCGAGGGCCACGTGCCGCTGAATGCCGCCGAGGGGTTCATCCGGCAGATCCTCGGCTGGCGCGAGTTCATCCGGGGCGTCTACTGGCGCGAGATGCCCGGCTACCACGAGCGCAACGCGCTCGACGCACGCCGCGCGTTGCCGGACCTGTTCTGGACGGGAGCTACCGAGATGGCGTGCCTGCGCGACGTGGTCACCCAACTCCTGGAGACGGCCTATGCCCATCACATCCAGCGCCTCATGGTGACCGGCCTCTTCGCCCTCCTCTACGGCGTTCGCCCGCAGGCCGTGCACGACTGGTACATGGCGCTCTTCATCGATTCCGTCGAGTGGGTGACGCTGCCGAACGTCCTCGGGATGAGCCAGTACGGCGACGGCGGTATCGTGGGGACGAAGCCGTACACCGCCTCCGGCCGGTACATCCAGCGCCAGAGCAACTACTGCGCCGGCTGCCGCTACGACCCCACGGAGGCTACCGGCGCCGACGCCTGCCCGTTCACCACGCTCTACTGGGACTTCCTGATACGCCACGAGGAGCGCCTGGACGGCAACCGGCGCATGAACTTCCAGCTCGCCAACCTCCGCAAGAAATCCGGCGACGAGCGCGAGGCGATCGCCGCGCACGCGCGCACGCTCCGCCGGAAGATCCGCGAGGGCACGGCCTGAGCGCCCTCTCCCCCGTCGCGCGCCGCACCCCACAACCCGATCCGTTATGCCCTCCCGCACCCTGCTCGTCTGGTTCCGCCACGACCTGCGCCTGGCCGATCACCCCGCGCTCTACCACGCCGCTCGCAACGCCGACGCCGTCGTGCCCGTCTTCATCTGGGCGCCGGACGAGGAGGGGGACTGGCCCCCCGGCGGCGCGCACCGCTGGTGGCTCCACGCCTCCCTCCAGTCGCTCGACGCCGACCTCCGCGACAAGGGCTCGCGCCTGATCCTGCGCGAAGGACCCAGCCTCGATGCCCTCCGGGCGCTCCGCGAAGCGACCGGCGCCGACGGCGTCTACTGGAACACCCGCTACGAACCCGCCCTCCGCGCCCGCGACGCCGAGGTCGAAGCCGCCCTGCGCGACGACGGGATCGACGTCCGCACCTTCGCCGGCCGCATCCTGCACGACCCCGAGGCGGTGCGGACGACGAGCGGCGGCCCGTATCACGTCTTCACGCCCTTCTGGAAAAAACTGCAGGAGGAGCTGGAAGTGGGCGAGCCGCTACCGCGCCCCCGCATGGGGACCGGCAAAGCGCCCCCCGACTGGCCGGACTCCTCTGAGCTGGAGTCCTTCGCCCTCACGCCCGAGGCGCAAGACGGCGTGGACTGGGCCGAGGGCATCCGGCAGGCATGGACCCCCGGCGAGGACGCCGCCCACCGGCGCCTCCATCACGTGCTGGACGCCGTGCTGATCGACTATGCCGAGATGCGCAACCGCCCCGACCACGACGGCACCTCGCGCTTCTCCCCCTACCTGCACCACGGCGAGCTGAGCCCCCGGCAGGTCTGGCACGCCGTGCAGGGCTGGGTGCAGAACGCCGCCATGCGGAAGGCGGCCGACGTCTTCCTCTCCGAGATCGCCTGGCGCGAGTTCTCGTACCACCTCCTCCACCACTATCCCGAAACCCCGACCGAGCCGCTGAAAGACAAGTTCGCGCGCTTCGAGTGGCGCGACGACGACGACGCCCTGGAGCGCTGGCGGCGGGGCCGGACCGGCTTCCCGATCGTCGATGCCGGCATGCGGCAGCTCTGGGCCACCGGGTGGATGCACAACCGCGTGCGGATGATCGTCGCCTCGTTCCTCACAAAGGATCTGCGGATCCCGTGGCAGGAGGGCGCCCGCTGGTTCTGGGATACCCTCGTCGATGCC
>JAWWAN010000533.1:0-3125 GCA_033721675.1 Rhodothermales bacterium
AAGGGCGTTCAATTGAACGCCCTTACGCCACCGCCGAGCATAGCACCTACCCCCGCGCCACCGCCGAGCATAGCACCTACCCCCGCGCCACCGCCGAGCATAGCACCTCCCCCCGCGCCACCGTCGAGCAGCGCACCTACCCTGCCCCTCCGCCAGGCATAGCCTCTATCCTGCGTCTCGACGGCGCCGCACCTGGCATCCGTCCCAGTGCCTGGCATGCACGCCCCTACGCAGCCTCCAACGCCCCCTTCATACGTAGCTCCGCCCCACGCGACTGAGGGCAGCGCGGGGCGCAAGAGCACACAACCCATCGGGGTGCTAGGCTCCGCCGTACGCGCCGATGAGATCGTCCAGCAGCGCGTCGTTGCTGGGGGTTTGCGTGAGGTGGCGCGTGAGGGCCTGCATGGCCTCGATGGGCGAGCGGCTGTTGAGCGCCCGGAAGAGCCGGTGGTGCTGGTCGATCTTGTCGCCCAGCAGCAGCTCCTCGTTGCGCGTGCCACTCTTGCGGAGGTTGACGGCCGGCCAGATGCGCTTGTTGGCCATCTCGCGGTCCAGCACGATCTCGGAGTTGCCCGTGCCCTTGAACTCCTCGAAGATGACCTCGTCCATGCGGCTGCCCGTTTCGATGAGCGCCGTGGCGATGATGGTCAGCGATCCCCCCCCTTCGATGTTGCGCGCGGCGCCGAAGATGCGGCGCGGGATCTTGAGGGCAGCGGCGTCGAGGCCGCCGGAGAGCGTGCGGCCACTGCCGTCGCTCCAGAGGTTGAAGGCCCGGCCCAGCCGCGTCAGCGAGTCGAGCAGCAGCACGACGTCCTTGCGCAGCTCGACGAGGCGCTTGGCGTATTCCAGCGCGAGCGTCGAGACGCGGACGTGGCTGTCGTCGGCGCGGTCGTTGGAGGAGGCGAAGACCATGGCGCTGGTCGAGCGCTTGAAGTCGGTGACCTCTTCGGGGCGTTCGTCGACGAGGAGCGCCACGAGTTCGACTTCCGGGTGGTTCTGCGTGACGGCGGCGGCCATCTCCTTGAGCATCACCGTCTTGCCGGTGCGGGGCGGCGCCACGATGAGCGCGCGCTGCCCCTTGCCGATGGGCGCGGCCAGATCGACGACGCGCATCGTGATGTCGCGCGGGCCTTTGACCAGGTTCAGCTTTTCACGCGGGTAGATGATCTGCCCGTGATCGAAGTCTTTGGTCTTGGCCCAGACGCCGGGATCCACGCCCATGATTTTATGGACGCGGTGCACCTGCATGTCTCCCTTGCGGCCGGGGCGCAGCGTGCCGTCGAGCACGACGCCATCGCGCAGCTTATGCTTGCGGATGACCGGCGGCGAGCAGAACGGATCGGCCGGGCCCTTGGGCACGTCGGAGCGGAACTCCCGAATGAAGCCGAACTTCTTGTCGCCGATGATCTCTAGTTGTCCACGAAACGGTTTCTCGGCCATAAAGCAGCGGGTCGGAACGATGGGATGAGGCGCCGGCGGAGCGGCGCAGGCCTCGTTGCACTACGCGGAGCGCCCTGGAGGCCAGACGATGCGAGGATGCATCCACGCGCAACCTCGGTGGTGTGCCAGATCGCCTTCCGCGCGAGCGGGACGGCGCGAGCGATCGAGAGAGACCGCCCCGTGCCAGGAGTCGCTTTCGCCCCGGCACCCGGTGCTACCGCGGGCTGGGAGTCTGCGCTATGCGCCTGGCGCGGAGGGCCACATCGTGCCACGGCACGAAGCCACGGGAGCCAGTCACGGCCTGCAACGCGGGGGGATCGGGTAGAGCCAGAGCGCCCGGACGTCGGGCCAGGGACAGCGCGGGAGAGGCGCACCACGTGTACGGGTAGGAACGACGTCGAAAATAGATGGTTTCCGGCAGGGCGTCAAGGTGGCAGCCCCACCCGGCCCGGATTGTGACGTTTTCGTAGGGTACGAACGCGGGCAGGCCCCGGGGGTGTATCCGTAACGCGGCTCCGGCCGCACCTGTTGCTCCAGGCATCCACCTGCTCCCGCCCCTGCATGAACGACGGCTTCGGCTACGAACACCTCCACCTCGAAACCAGCGGCCCCGAGGACGGACCGGCGGTGCTGTTGCTCCACGGATGGGGCAGCAGCGCCCGCCTGATGCGCCCCCTCGCCGACGCCCTGGCGGACCGGTGCCGGGTCTACAACCTCGACCTCCCCGGCCACGGCCTCTCGCCGCCGCCGCCGGAGCCGTGGGGCGTGCCCGAGCACGCCGCCCTCGTCCGCCGCCTCCTCGCCGAGCACATCGCCGCGCCGACGGTGATCGCCGGGCACTCCAATGGCGGGCGGATCGCGCTCTATCTGGCCAGCGAGCCCGAACCGCCGCCACAGATCGAGCGCCTGGTGCTCATCAGCCCCTCCGGCGTGACGCCGCGCCGGGGCTGGCGGTATTTCGCCAGGAAGTACACTGCCCAGGCGCTCAAGGCCCCGTTCCAGCTCCTGCCCGGCCGCCTGCGGGAGTTCGGGCTCGACTGGCTGCGGCACTCGCTCGTCTGGAAGGCGCTCGGCTCGTCGGACTATCGCGCGCTCGACGGCGTCATGCGGGCGACGTTCGTCAAGACGGTCACGTGCCACCTGGACGACCGCCTCTCCCGCATCGCCGTCCCGGTGCTGCTGTTCTGGGGCGACCGCGACGAGGCCATCTCGCGCTACCAGATGGACGTGCTCGAACGCACGATCCCCGACGCCGGCCTCGTCGTGCTTCGCGGCGCCGGCCACTACGGGTACCTGGACGACCCGGACACGGTGATCGCGGGCACGCGGCACTTCCTGGCCCCCGACGCCGCCGCGACGGCGCCGACCGATTCGGACCGCCCGGCCTCCGTGCATCCGCAAGCGTGACCCCGCCGAGGAACGGCCCCTCAGCCGCATTTTCTTCTCGCCTATGTTCGTCGTCTACCTCTTCGCCGTCCTCGCCACACTCTTCGCCGGATGGCGGGCGTGGCGGCGGCTCCGGTACTTTCTCCACCTCTTCCAGCTCGAAGGATACAAGCCGAACCAGTACGCGGGCTGGCTGCGGGCGCATCCGCGCTACCTGGGCCGCCGCTCGCACGCGCTGGGGGCCGTCCTGCTCGGCGGGGCCTGGGCAGGCTACTTCGTGCTGGACGCGCCCTTCTGGA
>JAWWAN010000534.1:0-3072 GCA_033721675.1 Rhodothermales bacterium
CGAGGGCCTCGCGCAGGGCGCTGAGGTCGGGGCTGACCTTCCACCGCTGGAACGCTTCGGGCCGCGCCTCCGCCTCCACCTTCAGCTGGACGGGCGCCTGCCCGCCGCTGCGCTGCACCGTGAGCCGGTAGCGCGGCGTCTCGACGGTCTTGAGGCCGTGCTGCTGGAAGAACAGGACGAGGCGGTTCTTGAGGTAGTCGGCGTGCTCGGCGTCGCGGCGTGCGCGGTCGGCGAGGCGGCGGGCTTCGGCGCGGCGGGCCTCGGCGCGGGCCTCCAGCTCGCGGATGAGCGCGGCGTAGTTATCCAGCTTGCCGTCGCGCTCGTGGCCGAGCGCCTCGAACCAGGCATCGATCTCCTGCTCTACGGCAGGGTCGCTCACGTCGCCGCCGAGCGCCTCGATGCGGTCGTAGAGGGCGGTCAGGTCCTGCGAGATCTCGAAGAGGGTGCGGGAGGACATAGGGGACTGGGGGCTGGGGAATAGGAACTGGTGCTGGGGGCGGTGCGAAGAGGTTCCGCCGCTTCGAGTGCGGCTGCGCCTCCAGGGTGTGTCATCCCGAGCGAAGGCCCGCAGGGCCGCAGCCGAGGGATCTCGCCGTCTGGAGGTTGTGCCAACCCAGACCGGCGAGATCCCTCGGCTCGCTGTCGCTCGCTCGGGATGACCACAGGGGCGGGCCGGCGGCGGCGTCGTTCGCCCGGTGCTCGCCACCCGGGGCGCTGCGGCGAAGGGCGGCAATGCGTAGTTTAACGCCGGTGTCTCCAGGGTTCAAGCCGACGCGTGTGAGCGAACAGGAGCGACGACGCCCGAAGCGGGCGTGGCTGTGGGCCGTCCCGGCGGCCCACTTTCCGGTCTTCGAGAAGACGGGCACGTTCGCCGTGCGCCGCGTCGGGCGGGCCGCGCTCTACGAGGTCCGCTCGGGCGATGTGCTCTTCGCCTACCTCTCCGGCGCCAAGGTGCTGGCCGGGATGTTCGAGGCCGTCGGCACGGCCTTCGAAGACACCACCCCGCTGGTGCGCGGCGGCCACTATCCGCACCGGCTGCGCGTCCGCCCCCTCGCCGTCCTCGCCGACGAGGACCGCGTGCCCTACGCTGCCTTCCACGACCGCCTCGACGTGGCGCGCGACTACGACGGCGACCTGCGGGGCGTGCTCCAGCAGGTGCTTTACCCGCTCCCGAAGGTGGACGAGAAAGTCCTCGAGTTTCTCATCCGCGCCCGCCAGGCTACGGACTTCGACCGGCTCCGCGCCGTGCTGGAGGACGTGCGCGCGGCCCGGCAGGAGGCGCCCGCCGCGCCGCGCGCGGCCGAGGCGCCTGCCCGCTACGCCCTGCCCGACGCCTTCGACCGCGCTGCGGCCACCGAGGCGCTCATCGCCGCCATCGCGGCGCGCGGGTTCGTCTACCAGCCGTGGGAGGTGGCGGCGTACGCTACGGCCCTCCGCACCAAGCCCTTCGCCATCCTCGCCGGCGTGACGGGCACCGGAAAGTCGAAGCTGCCGGCGCTGGTGGAAGAGGCCACCGGCGGCGCCGCAGACCTCGTGCCCGTCCGCCCGGACTGGACGGACAGCGCCGAGGTGCTCGGCTACGTGGACCTGCGTGGGCACTTCCGCCCTGGCGCCGTGCTGCGCGCGGCCCGGGCGGCTGCCGACGACCCCGCGCGGCATCACACGGCCATCCTCGACGAGATGAACCTCGCGCGCGTCGAGCACTACTTCGCCGAGGTGCTCAGCCGCATCGAGGACCGCCGCCCGGCGGCCGGCGGCGGCTTCGAGACGGATCCCCTGCCCCTCCCCCTGCTCGCCGGGGACGCCGCCGCGTGGGGCCGGGTGCGGCTGCCGGCCAACCTCGCGCTCGTCGGCACGGTCAACGTGGACGAGAGCGCGCACGGCTTCAGCCGCAAGGTGCTGGACCGGGCCTTCACGCTGGAGCTGGCCGAGGTGGACCTCGCGGCGCGGCCCGGCGCCGGGGGCGCCGCGCCCACGCCGTGGCCGGTGGCGGCCTGGCATCCGCGCGCCCTGCGGCTGGCGGGCCTGGCCGGGCTCACGGAGGCCGAAGCCGGCGTCGTCGAGCGAGCTGTGGCGGCGTTGGCGGCGGCGAACGCATTCCTGGCTCCGGCGCAGCTCCAGGCCGCCTACCGCACGCGCGACGAGGTCGCCCTCTTCGCGCTCCACGCGGCGGAGACGCCCGAGGCATTCCGCACCCGGGCAGGCGACGCGGTCGACCCGCTCGACCTCGCGTTGCACATGAAGCTGCTGCCGCGCCTGCAGGGCGGCGGCCCTGCGCTGCAGCACGGGGTGCGCGGGCTGCTGGGCTGGGCCACCACCGGCGAGGCGTTCTCCGAAGACGAGGACGCCCGCGCCGCGCTCGACGCCTGGGAGGCCGCCGGCCGTGCGCCGTCGCTGCCCGCCGCGCGCTTCCCACGCACCGCCGCCCGCCTCTGCCTGATGTGGGAGCGGCTGCTCATCGAAGGCTTCACGTCGTTCTGGATCTGACCCATGCCATGCTGAGACCCGCGCTGCTCGCCCTGTTCCTCCTGGCCGGCACGGCCGCAGACGCCTTCGGGCAGGACGCGCCGGCCCGCGCCGTCGCCGTCACGTTCGACGATCTGCCGGCCGTCGCGGTGCCGGCGGCCGCACGGTGCAACCAGGAGGCGCTGGCGGCCTTCACGGCATCTTTGCTCGGCGTGGTCACGGAGCATGCCGTGCCGGCTGCCGGCTTCGTCGTAGAGGCCAACGGGGCCTGCCTGGGCGCGGACGGGCTGGCGGCGCTGCTGGCGAGGTGGCTCGACGCCGGCGCCGAGCTGGGCAACCATACGTATTCGCATCCCTCGCTCGACGCCGTGACGGTCGCCGAGTACACCGCCGACGTGGTGCGGGGCGAGACCGTCACGCGGGGGCTCCTCGAAGCGCGCGGGCAGCGCCTCCGCTACTTCCGCCACCCGATGCTCCGTTCCGGCGCCGACGCGGCGAAGAAGGCCGCCGTCGATGCCTTCCTCGACGAACGCGGCTACACCGTCGCCCCCGTCACGCTCGACAACAGTGAGTGGATCTACGCGCGGGCCTACGCGAACGCCCTCA
>JAWWAN010000535.1:0-3059 GCA_033721675.1 Rhodothermales bacterium
CCCCCGGCCCTCCGGCCCGCCGGGAGCGCGCGCACATGGTCCTTCCACATGGGGAAAGAAATCGTTATTAACGCGGAGAAGGAGCAGACCCGCATCGCCATCGTCGAAGACGGCACCCTGGCTGAGCTCTACGTCGAAACCACCGAGCACGAACGCACCCTCGGCGACATCTTCCTGGGCCGCGTCCGGCGGATCATGCCCAGCATCCAGGCCGCCTTCGTAGACATCGGCCAGAAGCAGGACGCGTTTCTCCACTTCTCCGACCTCGCCGAGAACCTGGCCGAGCTGCTCGCCTTCGTCGACCAGGACAACCCGAAGGTCGCCGGGCCGGTCCACTCCGGGGACCATCCGCGCGGCAAGGGCAAGCGCCGCCACCCGCGCCACGGACGCCCGAGCAAGGGCGACGACGGCAAGAAGGACGGCGACGGCAAGCCGCACGTGGCGCGCGCCTCGCAGCGCAAGGGCCGCCGCTCCGCCCAGCGCCGCTCCACCCGCGGCGACGGCAAGCACGACGACCGGAACGGCCCCCGCCGGGGCAGCCGCCGAGGCCCCCGCCGGGGCTCGTCCGACCTGCTCCAGCGCGGGCAGCGCGTGCTCGTCAAGATCGTCAAGGAGCCCATCTCGAACAAAGGCAGCCGCGTCTCCACCAACATCTCGCTGGCCGGCCGCTTCATGGTGCTCGTGCCGCTGGCGGACTATACGGCCGTCTCGAAGAAGATCACCTCGCACAAGGAGCGCCGCCGCCTCCGCGCCCTCGCCAAGATGCTCGTGCCCGAGGGCTTCGGCGTCATCGTCCGCACCGTCGCCGAAGGCAAAGACGCCAAGAGCCTCGACACCGACCTCCGCCTCCTCCTCGAGAAGTGGCGCAAGATCGAGCGCAAGCTCCAGGGCAAGCCGGACGGCCCGATGCAGGTGCACGAGGACGTCAACATGGCCTCGTCCATCATCCGCGACCTCTTCTCGAACGACTATGACCGCATCCTGGTGGACAACCCGCGCCTCCACCGCAACATCAAGAACTACATCCAGGCCGTGGCGCCGCAGATGAGCAAGGCGGTGCAGCTCCACAAGGAGGGCCGCCACATCTTCGAGGCCAACGGGCTGATGAAGGCCATCGAAGAGGTCTTCTCCGAGCGCGTCGAGCTGCCCTCCGGCGGCTACCTGTTCATCGAGCGCACCGAGGCCATGCACGTCGTCGACGTCAACTCCGGACGCAGCGGGCGCGGCATGGACCAGGAAGACAGCTCGCTCAAGGTCAACATCGAAGCCGCCCGCGCGATTGCCCACCAGGTGCGCCTGCGCGACCTCGGCGGCATCATCGTGATCGACTTCATCGACATGCGCGAGGAGCGCAACAAGCGCAAGGTCTTCGACGAGCTGCGCAACCAGTTCCGCACGGACCGGGCGGTGACGAAGATCCTCCCGATGAGCGACTTCGGGCTCATGCAGATCACCCGCCAGCGCCTCCGTCCCAGCCTCACCACTACCTTCTCCGCCTCCGACGCCGGCGTCAACGGCGCCGAGAACGGAAAGCCGGACACGAAGCCGAACGGCAAGAACGGCGGCGGCCGGCAGAACCCTCGCCACCAGGACAGAGGGCGCCGCGACGACAAAGGCCGCCACCAGGACAAAGGCCGCAGCCACGACAAGGGCCGCCGCGACGACCGCACCGTCGCAGCAGAAGACCGCGCAGCCCCGGAAGCCCCTCCGGGCGCCGAGAAGCACGAGGACGGGCGGGATGGGCGCGGCCGGCGGCAGGGGCGCGGCGGCGGGCGGCGCACGGCCAAGAAACCCTCCGAGCTGATCGAGGAGATGGAGACGTGGGTGCTGGGCTACAAGCAGCGGGGCAACCGGGGGCCGGTGGAGCTGCACGTGCACCCCTTCACGGCGGCCTACCTCAACAAGAAGGTGCCCAACCACCCCACGCGCTGGTTCCTCAAGCACCGCCTCCGCATCCGCCTCGAAACCGACCCCTCGCTGGACCCGCTCGGCTACCGCTTCATCGACCTCCGGACCGGGGAGGACGTGACGGGCGCCGGCCGCCCCGGCGGCCGCGGCCGCGACTCCCAGCCCGAGAAGGCCGGGTAGAGGGCGTCCCGAAGCGCCCGGACGCGTCCGCTACGAGGCGCGGAGTTCGCGGTAGAGCCAGGCGCGCGCCTTGGCGAAGTCGCGCTTGATCGTCATCGAAGACACGTCCAGCACGGCGGCGGTCTCCTCGATGGTGAGGCCACCGAAGAAGCGATACTCGACCACCCGCGCGAGGCGCTCGTCCAGGGCTTCGAGGCGTTCCAGGGCTTCGTCGAGGGCGATCAGCTCGCCGGCCCGCTCGTCGAGGGCGATCTCGTGGCCGTCGAGCAGGGTGTGCGCGGCCCCGCCGCCGCGCTTCTGGGCGTTGCGGCGGCGCGCATGGTCGATCAGGATCCGGCGCATGATGCTCGCCGAGAGCGCGAAGAAGTGGGCGCGGTCCTGCCACGAGATGCCGTCGGCGTCGAGCAGGCGGAGGTAGACCTCGTGGACGAGGGCGGTGGCGCCCAGCGTGTGGCCGGCCCGCTCCCGGCGCAGGCGCTGGGCGGCGAGGCGGTGCAACTCGTCGTAGACGAGCGGGAGGAGGCGGTCCAGCGCGGCGCGGTCCCCCTGGCCGTAGGCGTGCAGCAGTCCGGTCACTTCGGCGCGGGGCGGCCGTTCCGGGGCATCGGGCATGGGCAGGGGCGGCGTGCGGCCGGGGGTGGGACGGCAGAGGGGCTGCAATGCCGCGCAGCCCCACGTGGTTTCCGGCGGGCGGCGGCTTGTCGATGAGGCGGGAGGTCGCTACTTTGCAGCCGCCCGTCGCTCTCCGGATCCGGACCGCCCCGATGCTTCGTCTTCTCGCCGTGCCGATGCTGCTGCTGGCGGCCCTCGCGCCGGAGGCCGCCGCCCAGCGCTTCGGCGCCCGCGAGGGCGACCGGCCCGTGCAGTCCGTCACCCTCGGCCCGGTCTTCATCGACTTCGAGTTCGACGGCGACGAGGAGCCCATCCTGCCGCTCGACTTCAACGGCCCCGCCTTCGCGCTCGCCTACAGC
>JAWWAN010000536.1:0-3056 GCA_033721675.1 Rhodothermales bacterium
CGAAGGGGGAAGGGCCGAGCATTACGCCGCGACGGCTTCCTCACGAATCCAGTCGTAGCCCTTCTCTTCGAGTTTGAGGGCCAGCTCCTTGCCGCCGCTCTTGACGATGCGGCCGTCCACCATCACGTGCACCACGTCCGGCACGATGTAGTCGAGCAGGCGCTGGTAGTGGGTGATGACGACGAAGGCGCGGTCCTCGGAGCGGAGCTTGTTGACGCCGTCGGCGACGATGCGGAGGGCGTCGATGTCCAGCCCGGAGTCGGTCTCGTCGAGAATCGCGAGCGTGGGCTCCAGCATGGCGAGCTGGAAGATCTCGTTGCGCTTCTTCTCGCCGCCGGAGAAGCCGACGTTGACGGTGCGCTTCTTGAGCGTGGGGTCGAGGTCGACGAGGGCGGCGCGCTCGCGCATGAGCCTGATCATCTCGGCGGCGCCCAGCGGCTCCTGCCCCCGGTGCTCGCGCACGGCGTTGACGGCCTGCTTGAGAAAGTTCATCATGCTCACGCCGGGCAGCTCCACCGGGTACTGGAAGGCGAGGAAGACGCCCTCGCGGGCGCGCTCGTCCACCTCCATCTCCAGCAGGTCCTCGCCCTGGTAGCGGATCGTGCCGCCGTCGATCTCGTAGTCCTCGCGCCCGGCCAGGACGGAGGCCAGCGTGCTCTTGCCGGAGCCGTTCGGCCCCATGATGGCATGCACCTCGCCCGCCTCGACGGTCAGGTCCACGCCCTTGAGAATCTGCAAACCCTCGACGGAGGCTTTGAGATCGTTGATTTCCAGAAGTGCCATGATATCGTTTTCGTGCTTACGGGGTGATCAGGAGACAACTGCAGAAGGCCGAAGGAGGAAGAGGCGGGCCTCGTGTATGCGCGGAGCCAACGCCTTCGTCCTCCAGAGTTTCTTGGTCGCCATGGTGGAAGGCTATCCGACGCTGCCTTCGAGCTCGATGGCGAGCAGCTTGCGGGCCTCGACGGCGAACTCCATCGGGAGCTTGGCGAGGATCTCCTGGCAGAAGCCGGAGACGATCAGCTTGATCGCTTCTTCCTCGCTGAGGCCGCGCTGCTGGCAGTAGAAGAGCTGGTCCTCGCCCACCTTCGAGGTCGTGGCCTCGTGCTCCACCTGCGCCGTCGGCGTGCCGACCTCGATGTAGGGGAACGTGTGCGCGCCGCAGCGGTCGCCCAGCAGCATCGAGTCGCACTGGGAGAAGTTGCGCGCGCCGGTGGCCTTCTTGTTGATCTTGACCAGGCCCCGGTAGCTGTTGTTGGAGCGCCCGGCCGAGATGCCCTTCGAGATGATCGTGCTGGACGTGTTCTTGCCCAGGTGGATCATCTTGGTGCCGGTGTCGGCCTGCTGGCGGCCCTTGGTGAAGGCGACCGAGTAGAACTCGCCGACCGAGTGATCCCCTTTGAGGATCACGCTCGGGTACTTCCACGTGATGGCGCTGCCGGTCTCCAGCTGGGTCCACGAGATCTTGGAGCCGGCGCCCTCGCAGATGCCGCGCTTCGTCACGAAGTTGAAGACGCCGCCCTTGCCCTCGCGGTCGCCCGGGTACCAGTTCTGGATCGTCGAGTACTTGACCTCGGCGTCCTGGTGCGCGATGATCTCGACGACGGCCGCGTGGAGCTGGTTCTCGTCGCGGCGCGGGGCGGTGCAGCCCTCCAGATAGGAGACGTACGAACCTTCGTCGGCGATGATGAGCGTCCGCTCGAACTGGCCGGTGCCGGCCTCGTTGATGCGGAAGTAGGTGGAGAGCTCCATCGGGCAGCGCACGCCGGGCGGGATGTAGCAGAACGATCCGTCGGAGAAGACGGCCGAGTTGAGCGCGGCGTAGAAGTTGTCCGTGTAGGGAACCACCGAGCCCATGTACTTCTGCACCAGCTCCGGGTGGTTCTCCACGGCCTCGCCGAAGGAGCAGAAGATGATGCCGAGCTTCGCCAGCTCCTCCTTGAACGTGGTGCCCACCGAGACGCTGTCGATGACGGCGTCGACGGCCACACCGGCCAGGCGCTTCTGTTCGAGCAGGGGGATGCCGAGCCGCTCGAACGTGTCGATCAGCTCGGGGTCGACCTCGTCGAGGCTGTCGTACTTCGGCTTCTTGTTGGGGGCCGCATAGTAGCTGATGGCCTGGAGGTCGGGCCGCTCATAATCCAGGTGCGCCCACTGCGGGTAGGTCTGGTCGAGGTCGTCGAGCAGGGTCTGGACGTGGCGGAAGGCGCGGAGGCGCCATTCGAGCATCCACGCCGGCTCGCCCTTCTTGGCCGAGATCAGGCGGACGGTGTCCTCGGAGAGGCCGGCGGGGGCCTTGTCGGCCTCGATCTCGGTGACCCAGCCGTACTCATAGTCGCTGTCCGCGACCTCGTGGAGGTATTGCGTGTCGGTCGTCATCGTCGCAGGGTGGGGTGCGGGGTGCGTCGGGATCGATCCGGAAGCCGGGGGCGCTGTCTGGATCGAGTCTAAATAAAACCCATCGTGTAAACAAAAGTTTACACGGCCGGGGCGTGTCAACGGGAAGTTACAAACGGGAGGATACGGGTTGCGTTTCTACCGCGCCCTCGCCTCCACCCCCGGCCCCGCGAATTCACCCAACGTTGACGCGCACGGCCGCCGGCGGTGCCGGCGCGCCGGAATAGAGCGGAGCCTGGTCGGCCAGGTCCCTCCCATGGAAAGGGGAGGACAGAAGGGGTAAACAGGGTGTACCACGATGGATGAGTGCAGAGCATGGATGGATGAGGGAAGGACCCCGGTGTCGTGCTCCCTCAGCAATCATCCATCGCTCATTTTCAATCAGCCAACAGACAGCCGCTCGATGTGACTGGAGCGGTGCGCGGCCTGATTGCGGCGGCGGGGCGGGAGCGCTTGCATTTCTCCATACGGCTCCGTCTATTCCGATGCGTTCGCAGCCTATCTCGTGCAGCCCGCTGTGCCATGCCCTACGTGCTCGCCCTCGACCAGGGAACGACCAGTTCTCGTGCCATCGTTTTCGACCACAGCGGCAGCATCCGGGCCGTCGCGCAGCGCGAGTTCCAGCAGATCTTTCCCCGGCCGGGGTGGGTCGAGCACGA
>JAWWAN010000537.1:0-3042 GCA_033721675.1 Rhodothermales bacterium
CCCTTCTTCGTGGCCGAGCAGTTCACCGGCACGCCGGGCAAGTACGTCAAGATCGAGGACACCATCCGCGGCTTCCGCATGATCCTCGACGGCGAGCTGGACCACCTCCCCGAGAGCGCCTTCCTGTACAAAGGCACCATCGACGAGGTCATCGAGGACGGCGAGAAGATGCTCGCCGAAGCGTAGTCATAGGAGTCAGCCACCAGGGACTGGCCACCAGGGGTTGGGGAAAGAACCCCCGTGGCCAGCCCCCAGCCCCCAGCCGCTACCATGGATCACCTGCACGTAGAGATCGTCGCGCCGGACAAGCGCGTCTTCCAGGGCGAGGCCCAGAGCATCCGGGCGCCGGGCGTCGAGGGCTCGTTCCAGGTGCTCGTCAACCACGCGCCGATGATCGCCGCCATCGAGATCGGCCCGATCATCGTCAAGACGCCGGCCGGCGAGGAGATCAGCTTCGCCACCAGCGGCGGCTTCGTCGAGGTCCTGAACAACGTCGTGACCGTCCTGGCCGAGACGGTGGAACCGGCGACGGAGATCGACCTGGACCGCGCCCGCGAGGCCGAGGAGCGTGCCCGGCAGCGCCTGCACGAGAGCGGCGCGGACCGCGCCCGCGCCGAGGAGGCGCTGGAGCGCGCCCGCAACCGCACCCGTGTGGCGATGGGGCAGGTGGGCGCCGAACGCTAGCCCGCACCGCGCTACATGCTTCCCGCCCGCCCGGCGCCAGAAACGCCGGGCGGGCTTTTCTTTGCGCGAACGCATCGGCGGGCCGGGCGTATCCAGCCGGATCGAGTCCTCTCTGGCCCTGCCCCGCGCCCGCCATGAATCGCCTCTGCCTGTTCGCCGCCGTGCTGTTCGTCACCGCCCCCGCCCTCGGCCAGCAGGCCATCACGTACCCCGAGACGCGCCGCGGCGACGTCGTCGATGACTACCACGGGACGGCCGTGGCCGACCCCTACCGCTGGCTCGAAGACCTCGACGGCGACGAGACGCGGGCCTGGGTGGCGGCGCAGAACGCCCTCACCTTCGGCTATCTGGAGGGCCTCCCGCAGCGCGACGCCTTCAAGGACCGCCTGACGACCCTCTGGGACTATCCGAAGTACGGCGCCCCCTCGAAGAAAGGCAGCCGCTACTTCTTCTCCAAGAACGACGGCCTCCAGAACCAGTCCGTCATCTACGTGCAGGAATCGCTCGGCGGCACGCCGCGCGTACTCATCGATCCCAACACGTTCTCCGAGGACGGGACCGTCGCGCTCTCCGGCCTCTACGTGAGTGACGACGGGCGGTACGCCGCCTACTCGATCAGCGAGAGCGGGTCTGACTGGCGGACGTTCCGGGTGCGGGACGTGGACACGGGCGAAGACCTGCCGGATGTGCTCCGCTGGATCAAGTTCAGCGGCGCGAGCTGGGACGCCGACGGCGCCGGCTTCTACTACAGCCGCTACGACGCGCCCGAGGACGGCGAGGATGCCCTCGCCGGCGTCAACAAGAACCAGAAGCTCTACTACCACCGGCTGGGCACCGATCAGGCCGACGACGTGCTCGTCTACGAGCGCCCGGACCAGCCCGAGTGGGGCTTCGCGCCCGAGGTGACCGACGACGGCCGCTACCTCGTCGTGACGGTCTGGCAGGGGACCGACGAGCGTACGCGCGTCTACGTCCGCGACCTCCGCGACCCGGACGGCCCGATCACGCCCCTCCTCGACGACTTCGACGCCGCCTACGACTTCATCGGCAACACAGGTACCGCGTTCTACTTCGTCACCGACCGCGACGCGCCCAACAAGCGGCTCGTCGCCATCGACCTCGCGCGGCCCGGCGCCGACGCGTGGACGACGCTCCTCCCTGAGAGCGAGCGGGTGATCCGCAGCGTCGATATCGTCCACGACCGCTTCGTCGTCTCCGTGCTCGACGACGTGAAGGGCCGGATGCTGATCCACGGCCTCGACGGCGCCTTCGAGCGCGAGATCGAGCTGCCCACGCTCGGGAGCGTCTACGGCGGCGGCGAGCGCGACGCCTCGGAGCTGTTCTACACGTTCACCTCCTTCACCTACCCGCCCACCATCTACCGGTACGACTTCGAGACCGGCGCCTCCGAAGTCTTCCGGCAGGCCGAGGTGGACTTCGACCCCGAGGCGTACGTCACCAAGCAGGTCTTCTACGAGAGCAAGGACGGCACGCGCGTGCCCATGTTCATCGTCCACAGGAAGGACCTCGCGCTCGACGGCCAGAACCCCACGTACCTCTACGCCTACGGCGGCTTCAACATCAGCCTGACGCCGGGCTTCTCGGTGAGCAACCTCGCGTGGCTGGAGCAGGGCGGCGTCTACGCAATGCCGAACCTGCGCGGCGGCGGCGAGTATGGCGAGGCGTGGCACAAGGCGGGCATGCTCGGCAACAAGCAGAATGTCTTCGACGACTTCATCGCGGCGGCCGAGTACCTGATCGACGCCGGCTACACCTCCACGCCGAAGCTCGCCATCGGCGGCGGCTCCAACGGCGGCCTGCTCGTCGGCGCCGTGCTCACGCAGCGGCCGGACCTCTTCGGCGCCGCGCTCCCGGCCGTCGGCGTGATGGACATGCTGCGGTTCCACCAGTTTACGATCGGCTGGGCGTGGGTGAGCGAGTACGGGTCGGCCGAGGATCCCGAGCAGTTCCGGTGGCTGCGGGCCTACTCGCCGCTCCACAACCTGAAGCCCGGCACGCACTACCCGCCGACGCTCGTCACCACCGCGGATCACGACGACCGCGTGGTGCCCGGCCACTCGTACAAGTTCGCCGCCGCGATGCAGCACGCGCAGGGCGGGCCGGCGCCCGTCCTGATCCGCATCGAGACGAAGGCGGGGCACGGCGCCGGCAAGCCGACGAGCAAAATCATCGAGGAGCAGGCGGACAAGTGGGCCTTCCTCGCGCACGTCCTCGGGATGCCGATGCCGCAAGCCCTCCCCGCCGGCACGGGCGTGGACGACGCCCACCGGTAGGGAAGGGGGAGGAGCCAGGAGGGAGGCGGGGGCGCTTAGCGAGGCCGCGAGCCGGGCGAGGCCG
>JAWWAN010000538.1:0-3037 GCA_033721675.1 Rhodothermales bacterium
CCACGCCCGCCGCGCCGCCGGCGACCGCCTCGCCCGGCGGCGCTTCGCCGCCTCCGGGGCGGCCGGCGACGTGAACCAGCAGGGCGCCCGCCAGGAGGACCGCGAGGCCCAGCGCCAGCCACCGGCCCCACCGCGCCGTGGCCGGCTTCGCGGGCGCCGCCTCGCTGACGGGCGCCGCTGCGCGATCCGCCGCCGGCAGGGCCTCGGCAGGGCCGGCGGGCGGCGGCGCGGCCCCGTGGGCGTGCTCTTCCGAGGTGGCGTCCGTGCCGGCGCTGCCGGCGGTCAGGGCCTGTTCGAGCGCCTGCATGTCCGGGAAGCGGTCTGCCGGGTCTTTGCGCAGGCACCGCGCCACGACGTCGTCCAGCCACTCGGGCACGTCCAGCCGAAACCGCGTCATCGAGGGGGGCGGCGCGTGGTGCACCTGCTGCACGAACTGCACGAGGGCGGCCCCATGCTCGCCTTCGAGCACGAACGGCGGCCGCCCGGTCAGCACCTCGAAGAGAACGACGCCCAGGCTGTACTGGTCGCTGGCGGGGACGGCCTGCCCGTCGATCTGCTCGGGGCTCATGTACGCGCGCGAGCCCATCACGGCCGTCGTGATCCGGCTGAGGTCGGATTGCAGGGCGAGGCCGAAGTCGGTCAGGAAGTAGTGGCCGTCCGCCTCCCGGCGCAGGATGTTGGACGTCTTGACGTCCCGGTGGACGATGCCGTGCGCGTGCATGTGGGCGAGCGCCGAGGCGATTTCGCGGCCGAGCCGCACCGCCTCGGCCACGGCGCACGGCCCGTCCTCGGTGACGATGCGGTCGACGTCCCGCCCCTCGACGAACTCCATGACGAGGTACGGGAAGCCGCTCTCCACGTCCGCATCGTAGATCGAGACGATGTGCGGGTGCTCCAGCTGCGCCATCGCCTGCGCCTCGCGGACGAAGCGCTCGTAGTCTTCTTCGCTGGCGACGAGGCCGGGCGCGAGCTGCTTGATGGCGAAGACCTGCCCGAGGATCTGGTGGCGGGCTTTGACCACGCGTCCGAACCCGCCCTCCCCGAGCGCATCGAGCACCTCGTACTTCTTGAAAAACGGGCTCTTCTGGGTTTTCATGGCCCCCCGAGGCGGTTCGCAGTTCCGGATCCCATCGCCGGGTTGAACCGCCGGACGGGCCCAAAGACGGCTCCGGAGTGTAACTATGTTCCGAAAGAATCCGGCCGCGCGCGCCGCTCCAGCGCCGGGGCTGCCGGGCACTCTCTACCGAATATTCAGAGACCGAGGCGAATCATACGCCCGGCTTTTGCTTGTAACAGCATACCTTGAGGGATGCGGGCCGACGGCCCTTTTTTCTTTTTTTCCGGGGTCCCTCCGCCGTCGTTTCTCCGCCAGAGACGCGGGCACTCGGGTTTCATAGCCCCCCCGGGCCATGCACCACGGACGCCTCACGCCATGCAACGTCAGCAGATCACCGGCACCGACACCCACCCCGCGCGCACCCATACCTGCGGCGACCTCCGCCCCGAGCACGTCGGCGACGCGGTCGTGCTCAAGGGCTGGGTCGATACGCGGCGCGATCTGGGCGGCGTCATCTTCATCGACCTGCGGGATCGCTACGGGCTCACCCAGGTCGTCTTCGAGCCGAGCGTGAGCCGGGAGGCCCACGAGGCCGCGAATGCGCTGCGCGGCGAGTTCGTGATCTCCGTGCGCGGGACGGTCCGTGAGCGCGACGCCGACCAGGTCAACCCCCGCCTCCCGACGGGCGGCGTCGAGGTCTACGTGGACGACCTCGTGATCCTCAACACGGCCGACGTCCTGCCGTTCTCGGTCTCGGCCCACGAGGAGAAGCGCACGCTCGCCAACGAGGACCTGCGCCTGCGGCATCGCTACCTGGACCTCCGCCGGCCCGGCCTGAAGGACAACCTGCTCACGCGCCACCGCCTCTACCAGACCACGCGCCGGTACTTCGACCAGCACGCCTTCGTCGAGGTCGAGACGCCCGTCCTCATGAAGTCCACGCCGGAGGGGGCGCGGGACTATCTGGTGCCCAGCCGCGTCCATCCGGGCCACTTCTACGCGCTTCCGCAGTCGCCCCAGACCTACAAGCAGCTCCTGATGGTGGCCGGCCTGGACCGCTACGTGCAGATCGTCAAGTGCTTCCGCGACGAAGACCTGCGCGCCGACCGCCAGCCCGAGTTCACGCAGGTGGACGTCGAGATGAGCTTCGCCACCGAGGAGCAGGTCTACGCCCTCATCGAAGGGCTGATGGCGGAGGTCTGGCGGGACGTCAAGGGCGTCGCGCTGGAGACGCCGTTCCCCCGGATGTCGTACGACGACGCCCTCCGCCGCTACGGCTCCGACAAGCCCGACCTGCGGTTCGATCTGGAGATCCAGGACGTGAGCGCCCCGCTCGACGGCTCCGGCTTCCGCGTCTTCGACGCCGTGCTGGCCGACGGCGGCAAGATCGTCGCGCTCGTCGTGCCCGGCTTCGGGGACCAGGGGCGCGGCTACATGGACCGGCTCGACAAGGACGTCGTCCGCAAGAAGATCGGCGCGGGCGGCCTGATCTACTTCCGCCTCCCGTCCGACGGCGGCGAGACGGCCTCGTCCGTCAAGGCGCACGTGCTCCCCACCGACTTCGTGGACCGCACGGTGGACCACCTCGGCGCGGGCGCGGGCGACCTCGTGCTGATCCTCGCCGGGCCGGCGCCGGCGGTCTACGAGCAGATGGGGGCGCTGCGCCTGCACATGGCGCGCGAGCTGGACCTGATCCCGGAGGGCGCCGAGGGGCCGTGGCGGTTCCTGTGGGTGACCGAGTTTCCGTTGCTGGAGTGGGACGCCGAGAGCGGCCGCTACTTCGCCATGCACCACCCCTTCACCTCGCCGCGTCCGGAGGACCTCGAACGCCTGTCCGAAGAGCCCGGCGCCGCCCGCGCCCGGGCCTACGACCTCGTCCTCAACGGGGTCGAGCTCGGCGGCGGCTCGATCCGAATCCATACGCCCGAGGTGCAGCAGCAGATGTTCCGCCTGCTCGGGATCGACGAGGAAGAGGCCGAG
>JAWWAN010000539.1:0-3034 GCA_033721675.1 Rhodothermales bacterium
CAAGGCCTCAGGAGCGCGACGTCACGCGCGAGCGCTTCGCCGAGGGCGTCGACATCATGATGGTGCTCGACACCTCCACCTCGATGCGCGCGCAGGACTTCCACCCGAACCGCTTCGAGGCGGCCCGCGACGTCGCCGCCGAGTTCATCCGGGGGCGCTTCTCGGACCGCGTCGGGCTGATCGTCTTCGCCTCGAAAGCCTATACGCAGACGCCCCTCACGCTCGACTACGACTTCCTCCAGCGGATGCTCGGCGAGGTCGAGGTGGGCGTCATCGAAGACGGCACGGCCATCGGCACCGCCCTCGCCACCGCCACGAACCGCCTCAAAGACACTGAGGCCGAGAGCAAGATCGTCATCCTCCTCACCGACGGGCAGAACAACCGGGGTGAGGTGGACCCCGTGACGGCCTCCGAGGTGGCCGCCGCCCTCGGCGTGCGCGTCTATGCCATCGGCGTGGGCACCTACGGCGAGGCCCCCTTCGTCATCGACCATCCGTTTGCCGGGCGGCAGCGGCAGATGGTGCCCGTCGAGATCGACGAAGACATGCTGCGCACCGTGGCCGCCAACACGGGCGGGCAGTACTTCCGCGCCACCAACAAACAGGCCCTGCGCGACATCTACGAGGAGATCGGCGACCTGGAGAAGACGAAGATCGAGACGCGCACCTACACCGACTTCGAGGAGCGGTACCCGTTATTCCTGTGGCCGGCCCTCGGGCTGTTCCTGCTCGAAGTCCTCCTCGCCTCCACCCGCCTCCGCCGCTTCCCCTGACCGCGGGGACGGGAGAAGGGGGAAGAGAACGTCCGCACCCCAGCATCGAAATGAACGTGCATGCGTTTGTGCCCGCCGTCGCCGAGCCGGAATCCCACGGGCCAGAACCCGAATAACACGCCTCCTTCCCTCCTTTCGCTTCCCGCTTCCCGCTCGCTGCATGGACTGGCTGCATCCTGAATATCTGTGGACCGTGGTGGCGGCGCCGGCCGTCGCTGGGTTGCTGCTGTGGGCGGCGTGGCAGCGGCGTAAGGCGCGGCGGCGCTTCGGCGAGGCGGCGCTCGTGGCGCGCCACGCCCACGCCGTCAGCGCGCGGCGGCGGCGGTGGAAAGGCGCCATGGCCGTCAGCGCGGCCCTGCTGCTCGGGCTCAGCCTCGCCGGGCCCCAGTGCGGCACGCGCCTGCGCGAGGTCCAGCGCGAGGGCGTCGACCTCATCGTCGCGCTCGACGTCTCCCTCTCGATGACGGCCGAGGACGTGGCCCCCAGCCGCCTCGTCCGCGCCAAGAACGAGATCAAGAAGCTGCTCGACGCGCTGCGCGGCGACCGCGTCGGGCTCGTCATCTTCGCCGGCGACGCCTTCCTCCAGGCCCCGCTCACCACAGACTACGGCGCCATCCGCCTCTTCCTCGACGTGGCCGACCCCGGCCTGCTCCCGACCCCCGGCACCGACTTCGGCGCCGCCCTCCGCACCGCGCTGCAGGCCTTCGACGCCCCCACCGAGGCCGAGGGGGAGACGCGCACTCGGGCGCTGCTGATCGTCTCCGACGGCGAGAACCACGTGGCCGACGTCGAGGCGCTCCGCCAGCAGGCCCGCGACGAGAACGTGGTGGTCTTCGCCGCCGGCGTGGGCGAGACCGAAGGCGTGCGCATCCCGCTCTACCGCGGCGGCCGCCGCACCGGCTACAAGCAGGACGCCGAGGGGCAGGTCGTCCTCACCCGCCTCGAGGAAGCGGGCCTCAAAGACCTCGCCCGGGACGGCGCCTACTTCCGCGTCGCCCGCACGTCGAGCTCGTTGCAGGAGCTGGTGCCCGCCCTCGAACGGCTGGACCGGACGGCCTTCGGGGAAGAACGCTTCGAGGAGTACGAAAGCCGCTACCAGTGGCCCCTGGCGGCGGCCCTGCTGCTGCTGCTGGCCGAACGTCTCGTCTCGGACCGGCGTAGAACGACGCGCCGGACGGAGACGCCCGCCTAGCCGATGCACCTCCGCCGAACGAATGACAGACCGGCCGTAGCCGCGCGCACCCGATGCTGACCCGCCTTCTCTTCATCCTCCTGATGGCCGCCGCATGGCCCGGCGACGACGACCCGGACGCGAAGGGCCGCGAGGGCAACCGGCAGTATGCCGCCGGCGCCTATGCCGCGGCCGAGGCCGCCTACCGCGCCGGCCTCGCGGCCTACGCCGAGCGTGCCCCGGACGCCACCGCCTACGCCCTCCTCAACAACCTCGGCGCCACCCTCTACCGGCAGGAGAAGTTCGACGAGGCCGCCGGCGCCTTCGCCCAGGCCCTCGACCTCGCCCCGGCCGACGCCGATGTGGCCCGCACCGCCTACAACGCCGGCAACACCGCCTTCTACCGCCAGAACCTCGACGCCGCGCTCGACTTCTACCGCCGCGCCCTCCTCGCGGACCCGGAGAACCAGGACGCCAAGTTCAACTACGAGTTCGTCAAGCGCCTCCAGGATCAGCAACAACAGCAGCAGGGCGGCGGCGAGAGCGACGAGCAGCAGGACCAGGAGCAGAACCCGCAGGACCAGGGCAACGAGGGGGATCAGCAGCAGCAACAGGATCCCTCGGAGGGCGCCAACGAGCCCCAGCAGCAGGACCCGCAGGAGCAATCCGCGCAGCCCCAACCGCAGCAGACCGAGCAGCTCAGCCGCCAGCAGGCCGAGCGCATCCTGCAAGCCCTCGAAGACGACGAGCAGCAGCTCCTCCGCGAGATCCAGAAGATGCAAGGCCGCCCGCGCCGCGTCGAGAAGGACTGGTGAGCTCGATACCCCAGGATCCACCCCGGCCCGCGCCCTGCGCCCTCCCTGCCCCGCCTGCCATGAAGTACGCTCTCTTCGTGCTCCTCCTCGCGCTCCTCCCCGGCCTGGCCGGGGCGCAGGACGTCTCGGTGCAGGGCGTGGTGAGCGAGACGACGGTGGGCCTGGAAGAAGCGGTCGCCTTCACGCTGGAGGTACAGGGGGCCTCGTTCTCCGAGATCGAGACGCCGGAGGCTCCCGAGACGGAAGGGCTGGTCCTCCAGAACCCCTACCCGAGC
>JAWWAN010000540.1:0-3020 GCA_033721675.1 Rhodothermales bacterium
CCACCGGCCCCTCGACGGTCTGGGTGACGATGCCGTTGTTGGTGCCGTTGTCTCCGGTGAACAGCAGCAGCGTGTTCTCGCGCACGCCGAGGCTGTCCAGGTGATCCACGATGCGGCCGACGAGCGCGTCCATGTAGCGGACGTTGTCGGCGAAGTACGCGGCGTCCGAGCCGGCGTCGGGGTCGGAGGTGGCGTAGTCCGGGTGGTCCGGCGTGGGCTGGAACGGCTTGTGGGTGAACACCATCGGGTAGTAGACGAAGAACGGCTCGTCCTGGTGGGCGGTGACGAAGTCCTTCAGGCAGTCCACGAAGAGGTCCGGCCCGTAGGCGCCGGGGTAGCTCCGGCCGGGCTCGCCGTGGAGGTAGAGGAACGGATCCTTGAAGCGGTTGCCGCCCTCCTCCACCTGCCACACGCAATGATCCTCGAAGCCGGCCTCGGCGGGGCGGGTGCCGGCGCGGCCGTAGAGCCGCCGCTGGTCCTCGTTGCCGTAGAGCTGCCACTTGCCCACCACGGCGGTCCGGTAGCCCGCCGCGCGCAGGAGGTGGCCGAATGTGCGTTCGGTGGGGTCGAGCAGGCCGAAGCCGATGTAGTTGCGGAAGTTGTACTTCCCCGTCATCAGCTGGACGCGCGTGGTGGTGCACAGCGGCGTCGAGTAGCAGGCGGTGAAGCGCATGCCGGTCTGCGCCAGCGCGTCGAGGCGGGGTGTGTCGTAGGAGAGGCTGCCGTTGGCGCCCAGCACCTCGTAGCCGAGGTCGTCGGCCATGATGAGGATGACGTTGGGCGGCGGCGCCAGGGGCGGATCCGGCGGCTCGGCCTCGAAGGCGGTGCAACCGGCCAGCAGCCCCATCAGGAGCGCCGGAAGAATCGCGTATCGCATGGGACGGTCGGGCAGGGGGTTCGTTCAGGCCGGGGGCAGCGTGCCGAAGCGCGCGGTCAGCGCCTCGCGGCGGAAACCGAAGATGGCGTCGAGGCGGGCGCGGACGACGGCGGCGTGCGCCAGGCGGCCCAGCGGCCCGAAGGGCAGCGCGTAGTGGACGAGGTCCTCGACCTCGACGCCGCCCTCGACCGCGCGGAAGTGGTGCTGGTGGTGCCAGAACCGGTACGGCCCGAAGCGCTGCTCATCGACGAAGAGCCGGGGCGCGTCGGCGTGCGTGATCTCGGTCACCCACCGCACTTTGAGGCCCAGCAGGGGGCGGATGGTGTACGTGATGATCGTGCCGGTGTGCATCCGCTCGGGCACGGGGTTGGTCATCTGGAAGTCGAGCCAGCCCGGCGTGATCACCGGCAGGTTCTTCGGATGCGAGAAGAAGTCCCACGCCGCCTCCATCGAGATCGGCAGTCGCTGGAGGGCATGCAGGCGATAGAGCGTCATACGGGGGCGGAGGCTGGGCGCGGTGTGCGCTTCTACGCCGCACCGGGGGAGGCGGCTCCCGGCGCAGCCACCGCGCCCATCTCCACGGAGACGTCGCAGAAACCGCCGAGCAGGGCGTGTGCGTGGCTGGAGACGACGAGCACGCCGCCGGCTCCGGCGAAGGCGCGCAGCAGGGCCAGCACGGCCTCCGTGCTGGCGGCGTCGAGCGCGCGGAAGGGCTCGTCGAGCAGCAGCACGGCGGGGCGGTGGACGAGCGCGGCGGCCACCTGCGTCTTCTGCACCATCCCGCTCGAATACGTGCCGATGAGGGCGTGGCGGCGCTCGTCGAGGCGGACGGCATCCAGCAGGGCGGCATGGCGGGCGGCGGCGCCTTCGCCCCAGGCGCCGCGCTCGCGCGCGATCCATTCGAGCAGCTCGACGGCCGTCAGGTGCTGCGGCAGCTCGGGCGCGGCGTAGACGAGACCCACGTGCCGGAGGTACCGGTAGGGCTTCGCATGCACGTCCAACGCGCCGTAGCGCACACGCCCGGCCGTCGGATACGCGGTGGCGGCCAGCAGGCGCAGCAGCGTCGTCTTGCCCGCGCCGTTCGGCCCGACGAGCCCCGTGGCGGTGCCGGGCCGGAACGTGTGGCTGAAGCCGTCGATGACCGGCGTGCCGGCGGCGTAGCGTTTCACGAGCCCCTCGGCCGCCAGCGGCTCAGGCGTAGCGGCGGGGGTAACGATGCTCGGCGGCATAGGTCACGAGGGCAGCGAAGAAGAAGGCGAGCACGAGGTCGAACGCGGTCCAGCCGAACGCGGCCGGGAGGGTGAGCACGGGGTCGAACAGGGCCACGGCGGCGAGGCTCCCGAGGAAGGGGAGCGTCCACCGCAGGTTGACGAAGAAGCGGGTGGCAGCCCACCGGCGCGGGGGCAGCAGCATCTGCTGGAACGGCGCCGGCGCCAGTGGCCGTGAGGCCAGCAGCCCCACCGCGCCGTTCTTGGCCAGGGCGAAGAACAGCAGGTACCCCTCCACGAAGCGCGCAGGGACGTCCGCCCAGGCCATCAACCAAAGCAGCCCGTGGCCGAGCGCGACGAAGCGCCCCAGCGGCAGCCGCCGGTCGAGCTGGCGGAGCGAGGCCCAGACGGCCGGTTTCCACCGGCGCGGCACCCAGTAGACGGCCCGGTAGGGCACGGGTTCGCGGCCGGCGGCGCGCATACCGCCCGCACTCCGGAAGACTTCGGCGTAGAAGGCATTCGTGGCGTAGAAGGCGTGGTCGTGGGTACGGCGCTGCCTCGCCAGCCGGACGACCGCCCAGCCGAGCAACCCCAGGCCCGGCACGGCGGAGAGCAGCGGTGCACTGCGCCCCAGCAGCACGGCGGCCACGAGCGCTACGAGCGCGAGGGCGAAGATGCGAGGCGTGGCGAGCAGGGCGGGCACCATGCCGTCCGGCGCAGCGAACCCACCGGGCGAGTTCTCTTTCATCGCGCGGTACCAGCCGCCCCGCCGGCCCTCCTGCCACGCCTGCATCGTCGGGCCGATGGCGGCATACTGCGCGAAGGCGAAGAGCGCCGCGCCGAGCACGACGGCCAGCAGCGCCACCCCCTGCACAGGCGAGCCGCCGAGGAGCAACAGCGGCACGCCGGGCGCCACGGCGACGCCCACGACGGGC
>JAWWAN010000541.1:0-3016 GCA_033721675.1 Rhodothermales bacterium
GCCGCGCCGCCTCCGTGCCCGAGAGGGCGGCTACGGGTGCCTCGTCGGCGGTCGGCCGCACGACCAGGCGCCAGCCGTCGGCGTCGTCGTACCAGCGGGTCCGGCGCAGCGAGACGTCGAACTCGCCCCCGTAGCCGGCGAAGTAAGCGTCGTAGATGCCGGGATCGAGGATCAGGGTGTCGCGGGTACGGACCAGCGTGCCGCGCATCCGCTCGGCCGGCGCGCCCTCCTGATGCCACGCCACCGAGCGATCCTCCCGGCGAAGGATCCACCCGTAGGCGGCCAGCCCGGCCTCCTCGGTGGACCCGACGGCTTCGATGGCGAACTCGGTCGGTTGCTTGACCTCGAACGCGGCGTGCCGGAAGTGCCCCGCGTCCAGGTCGGTGAATACGACGAGGCCGTCCGGGGCGGGGGGCCCGGCAGCCAGACGCCAGAGCACGAGCAGGACGACGACGACGAGCAGGCTGACCTGGATGCGGACGAGGCGAGCGCGGTTCATGCGAGGTACTTCATGGGATTGGGGGAACGGGGGGCGGGCCGGTAGGCCACGGGACGCTCTACGCACAGGGCCTTCCGAAGTTACTCCGGCCGGGCGCCCCCCGTACCATCCTGTAACAATTCGGAGAGCGGCGAAGTACAAGGGGCGACGCCGGCGGGAGTGCCGCGCGTCTGCTCGTTCCACTCGCCCCGCGTCCGGTTTTTCTCGCCCCCGGCGGACGGTATGCCTGTTCCCCTTCTGGCCCGATGGCCCCAGCGGAACCGTTTTTCGTTGACGGCTACCCGCACCGGGCGCGTACTACTCGGGCTTTTCTTCGTCGTCTGCTTCGTCCTCGGCGCCGCGTACCATCTGGCGGTCCACCTCGCCGGGCAGCCCCCCGCCTTTGGCGTCGAGCTGCTGTACAACGTGGTCGTGCTCTTCGGCTATGGGGCGTGGTGGCTGCTTCTGTCCTACGTCATGCGGCGGCGGCAGGCCACCCCGATCAAGATCTTCTGGACGACGCTCGTCCTGGGCGTGGTGCTCTTCGGGATGGCGCTGGCGGTCCTCCAGATCGGGCGGGTGCCGGGCGTGGAGGAGCGCCCGGGCTTCAACTACGTCACCGGCGTGCCGCTGACGCTGGCGACCGTCTTCAAGATGAACGTGCTGAGCCTGCTCGAAGCCACGTTCTTCTTCGTGTTGCTGCTCCGCTTCCGGGATCTGGTCCTGTTCAAGCGGACGAAGGCGAGCCAGCGCAACTGGTACCTGATGCTGGCCCTCATGCTGCTGGCCGCGCTGACGGCCTTCATGCAGCCGCCCGAAGACGAGTTCACGCCGCTCTTGGCGGTGGCGCTCGTGCCGGCGGTGGCCTTCATGGTGGTCAACTCGTTCCGCCTCTCGTGGATCGTCCACCTCTCTTTCAAGGAGAAGGTGACGGTGATCGGGCTGGCGGTGCTCCTGCTGGCGACGCTGGCGGCCTCGCTCGGCCCCGGCCTCTCCGAAGGGCTGCCGCTCTACCTGGCCTTCTATCACCTGCCGCTCCGCGTCTTCATCCTCCAGGCCATCATCTTCGGCATCCTCTATTGCACCACCGCGCTCCTCTCGCTCCTCTTCCACCTGCCCACCACGAGCGACTTCCAGCGCAAGACGGATGAGATCGCGGCGATGCACTCGCTGACGACGCTCATCGGGCAGGTCTTCGACCTTGAACGCCTCGTGGGCACGATCGCGGCCTCGCCCGTCGAGGCCGGCTCGGCCGACGCGGCGTTCCTCGCCGTGGCCGACCCCGAGACCGGGTCCCTGCGGCCCCGCGTCGTCGCCACCCACAACATCGCGCCGGCGCTCGTGGCCGAACTCATCGACACGGCCGCGTTCTACGAGGAGGTGGCGGCCACCGGCGAGCCGCTGCTCGTGGAGCAGGCCCCGGCCGACCACCGGATCGACGCGCAGCCCGGCGACGGCATCGCGAGCATGCTCGTGGCCCCGCTCCGCGCCCGCGACGAGCTCCTCGGGGCGCTCTTCGTCACCCGCGAGGTCACGCACGGCTTCGAGCGGGACGACATCGAGGCCATCGCCGTCTTCGCCGCGCAGGCCGCCCTCGCGCTCGACAACGCCCGCCTGTTCGAGGAGCAGATCGAGCGGGAACGGCTCTCCCGCGAACTCGCCATCGCCCGCGAGGTCCAGCACAAGCTGCTGCCCCAGCGCCTCCCTCACCTCGGCGGCGTCTCCCTCGCCGCCTCCAGCGTTTCGGCCCACGAGGTAGGCGGAGACTACTACGACTTCGCCCGGATCGACGAGCACCGGATGGCCTTCATCATCGCCGACGTCTCGGGCAAGGGCACCTCGGCGGCGTTCTACATGGCCGAGATGCAGGGCGTCTTCCAGGCGATGAGCCACCTCACCCCGGACCCCTGCGACTTCCTCTCGCATGCCAACCGCGCCCTCGCCGGCACCCTCGAGAAGAACGTCTTCATCTCCGTCATCTACGGCCTGCTGGACACCGAGCGCGAGGAGCTGCAGATGGCCCGCGCCGGCCACTGCCCCGCCGCCCTGATCCGCCTCGACGGCACGGCGCGCTACCTGCGCTCCCAGGGCCTCGGGCTCGGCCTCGACCACGGCCCGCTCTTCAGGAAGACGCTGGCCGTCGAGCGCCTCCGCCTCGCCCCCGGCGACGTCTTCGCGCTCTACACGGATGGCGTCGTCGAGAGCCGCGACGGCGGCGGCCAGGAGTACGGCTACGACCGCCTGCTGGCCTCCCTCCGCGCGCACCGCCACGAGGACGCCGACGTCCTCCACGCCGCCCTCCTGTCGGACCTCGACGCCTTCCTCGGGCCGGAGAGCCCGTACGACGACGACCTCACGCTGAGTCCTCGAGCTCTTCAGCGCCGACTACACCTTCGTCAACGAGCGTCTGGCTCGGCACTATGGGTTCCCGGGCGTGGCCGGCGAGTCCTTCCGGCGCGTCCCCTACCCCGACGACAACCGGCGCGGGATCCTGGGGCACGGAAGCGTGCTCGTGCTGACCTCGCTCGCGAACCGGAC
>JAWWAN010000542.1:0-2987 GCA_033721675.1 Rhodothermales bacterium
CGCGCCGCGCCGCCGAGCGCCGCACGGACGCGCGCTGGGAGGGCGGGAGGGGCTGCCGGGAGGACGTCATCGGACCGGGGAGCAGCGTGAATGCAGCGCGCGGTGAGGCCGCGCCTGCAGGGGCGGGGTTCAGGCCGGCGCGAAGGCCGGGTGCGGCGCCTCGGCGGGCACCGCAGGGACGAGGCGGCGCAGCAGCAGCAGCAGCACCAGCCGCTCGTCGCGGCGCGCGCCCCCCTTTAGTTCATAATCGGCACTCAGCAGCGCAGCAAAAGCCCGCTCGAGGGCCGGCAGCGGAAAGCGGCGCAGCGCGGCCTGGTATTCCTTCACGTAAAAGGGCGGCACGCCGATGCGGCGGGCCAGCTCGTGGTCGGGCAGGCGCTGGCGCCCGAACGCGGCCAGCTTCCACAGCTTGGTGAAGTAGCTCGTCAGTACAGCGACGATCATCAGGGCCTCGCCGCGTGCGTTGGACGCCTGGCTCAGCAGGCGCTCGGCGATGGGCAGGGCGGCCTCGAAGCGCCCCTCGCCGATGGCTTTCTGGAGCTCGAAGACGTTGAATTCGCGGGTCTGGCCGCTGGCGTGCAGCACGTCGTCGGCCGAGAGCGCGGTGCGGTCGCCGGCGTAGGTGACCAGCTTGTCGATCTCGGCGGCGGCCGTCCGCAGGTCGGTGCCCACGTAGTCGGCCAGCATCTGCACGGCGCGCGGTTCGATGCGTCGGCCGAGGGCCTCGGCGCGCTTCCGGATCCAGCCGGGCAGCTCGCGGTCGTAGAGCGGCTTGAACTCGGCCCAGACGGCGTGCTGCTTGAGCGCCCGGTAGGGATGCATCGACAGGTTCGGTTTGCCGTCGCAGAGCAGGAGCACCACGGCCGACGGGTTCGGGTGCTCGGCGTAGGCCGCGAAGCGGCGGTTGTCGGCCAGCTTGTCGAACCCACGCACGACGACCACGCGGCGCGCGGCCATCATCGGGAAGGCGGTGCACAGGCCCAGCACCTGAGACGCCTCGGCCTCGGCGCCGTAGACGAGGTCGAAGTTGAAGTCCCGCTCGGCCGGCGCCAGGGCGTGCTCGGCGAGGGTCCGCTGCAGCTCGTCCATCAGGAAGCCCTCCTCGCCGTAGAAGAAATACAGTGGCTTGAAGTTGCCGTGCCGGAAGGCGGCGTCGAGGTCTTCGTAGCGCAGGCCGGTGTTCTTCGCCATACGGACGGGAGGGAAAGGCGGGCGACGGGCTGGTGACGGCATAACCGCCACGCCGCCTCCGGTTCCCTCCCGCGCCGAATGGGGCGCCGGCGTGCCGCAGGGGCGGGGGGCGTACGCCCGCCCTCCAATCAAGCCACCGCTCGCAGCATCATGATCCGCTGGTAGATGGCTCGTCGATTGAGAGAATAGAAGTGATTCTGCACTCTTCTTCTCTCTTCAGCCGACAGGTACCAGGATGAAAAACGTACGATGTAAAGACCGCCCAGGCTATATCTACAAGACGCCGCTCTGCCTCTACACCCTCTCCAAGAACGCGGAAGGCGAGCTGCAACGGCGCAACAGCCAGGAACAGCCGTGCCCGGATCAGGACTGCGTGACGCTCAAGACGCGCCACACGCTCTCCCTCAACCTGTCCGCGCACGACTGCGACTCCCCGCTCGCCGGCCTCCTCGACGGGCAGTTCGTCATCAAGAAGCTCATGCACGCCTTCATCGACGGGAACGGCGAGGAGCGAGGCGTGCACGGGGGGCGCTTCGTGTGGAACGGCGTCGGCGCGCAGGCCCGGGGCTCGATCTCGGGCATCACGAACGCCGGCACGCACCGCGCGCCTGTCTTCCAGGACTGCCAGCCGTGCGATGCGCGCGGCTTCATGGAAGGCCGCTTCTGCGGCACGGTGGTCAGCGCGGAAGACGAGACGCTCGTCGGGTGCCAGGTCCTCGGCACCTACCGCCTCCAGTTCGATCCGTCGCAGGGCGGCGGAGAGGGCGCCGTGCAGGCCACCTTCGAAGGCGTCATCCTGTGCGAGTGCGGCGGCGGGAATGGCGAGCAGGTGTGCATCGACTTCGAGTCGAAGAACCCGGGCACGACCGGCCCGAACCCGTGGGTGGAGCAGAACGTCGAGTTCCTGGTGAACGACCACAACGGCAACCCGAAGCCCAACACGCAGATCGACAACGGCTTCGGCGCGAACGGGCTGGACTGCGGGTTCAGCACGGAGATCGAACTGCCGGAGCTGGCATCCCGAGTGGAGGCCCGGCTCGTCCACGCAGCCACCCCGCCGACGATGGAGGCGTTCGACAGCGCCAACGTGCTGGTCGGCTCCGCCACGATGAGCAGCAGCGGCCCGGAGACGCTCAGCATCAGCGCCGCCGATATCAAGCGGGTCGTCATCACGCCCCCGCAGAACGAGACGGCCCTGCTGCGCTTCTGCTACGATCCCCAGTAGCAGGACCGAACAGGCCGCTTTGGGGAAAGGGGAGGTCGCTCCGGCGGCCTCCCCTTTCGTGCTACTGCGGCTGCGCGCCGGTGCGGCCGGTGAGGCGCGCTTCGTGGAGCCGGTACCCGACGGGCCGCAGCAGATCGGCGTCGTGCTGGGTGACGGCGTGGGCGAGGGCATAGCCGTCGTGCAGAACGCCGTCTACCGTCGCGGTGCGCGCCCACGCGGCGGGCGGCAGCGTGCGGAGGAACGCGACGAGCGCGCGGCGGGCCGCCTGCACGCGCGCCAGGAGGGCATCGATGGGGACGTCGTCCCAGGCTTCGTGCGCGGCGAAGCCGGCGGGGTCCAGCGGCTCGAAGGCCGGCTCGTCTTCGGCGGCGAGGCGCCGGAAGCGCGGCAGGTGGACCGCCTCGTCCAGGACGGCCAGCACGCCGTAGGCCTGCTTGATCGAGAGGGCCTCGCCGGGCGGGCGGGCCGTCAGCACGGGCTCGGGCACGCGAGGCACGATGCCGCGCAGCGCCTCGATCTCGTCGACGAGGTAGGCGAGCTGGTCGAGGAGGGCCTCACGGAGAGCCGCGCG
>JAWWAN010000543.1:0-2986 GCA_033721675.1 Rhodothermales bacterium
CCGTGACCGTGGCGAGGGCGCCGGCGTTGAGCCCGTCGGCATCGGCGAAGACGTAGCTGAACGCGTCGTCGCCGGTGAAGCCGGGGTCCGGCGTGTAGCGGATGGCGCGTCCGCCGTCGATGATCTCGGTGATGCCGTTCGGGGGATCGACGACGACGCGGAGGGTGGCCGGGTCGATGACGCCGTCGGGGTCCCGGTCGTTGGCGAGCACGTCGACGTCCACCGGCTCGCCCGCGTCGGTCACGGCGAAGTCCGGGGCGGCGGTGGGGCCGTAGGGGCCGGCGTCCAGCACGGCCTGCACCCCATCCACGTAGACGGTGTAGCGGCTCAGGTCCCCGCTCAGTTCGTACTCCAGCAGGAGGACGATCAGGTCGGTCTCCGGAGGCAGGGCGTGCGCGCCCTCGACCGGGACCCAACTCACGCTTGGGCTCTGGTCGGCGGTCACAGAGGCCGTCTCGACGCTCAGGGCCTGCGCCGCGTAGGTGTACGGGTCCGTGCCCGCGGGGAATGAATCCGGGTCGAGGCCGGAGAACGTGAAGACCGTCGTCTTGAACGTCCGGGGTGCGGTCTCTCCCGAAGTAGCCGCGAAGGAGGCGCCGACGCGGAGGCGCGTCGGCCGGGCGGCCAGCCCGGGCGGAAAGAGGTCGTCGTAGTCGATGACCTGGAAGGCCTGCTGGCGCAGCGTATCCCGGTCGTGCAGAAACAGGCTGTAGAAGCCCTGGCAACTCTTGAAACTCTCCGCCGTGAGGCGCGCCGGGCCGCCAGGCCGCCAGCGGTTTGGCCGGATCGGGTCGAGGCCTGGCTCCTCCCTCTGCTTCCTCCCGCGCTCGAAGCTTCCGTTCTCCGAAGCGATGAAGCAGGTAGGGGAGGCGCAGACCAGGTGAGCCGGGCAGTCGGCGGGGATGTAGATCTCGGCCGTCGATCCATAGGCGGCCTGGGTCATCAACCTGAGCAGGATCTCGATAGGCGGGCATCCGTCGCTGACGAACGGAAAGCCGGCCACGAGGAGCATCGCCAGCTTCGAGGAGGAGCGCACCCGCATGGACGGAGTGGTTTATCCCTGGGAGAATACAGGCAGAGCCGGCCTGGCCGACGGGGCCGCGCGGCCCCATGCTCTATACCCCAATAGCTGGATTCCGCCCGCGAGTGGTCCACGGAGATCGAAATTACACGGCGGGATCCCACCGCCGGCACCGGGCCGGCTCGCGCCGGCTCAGGCGTGCCCCTGGATGGCGTGCGGCGCGTACGGTGCTTCGAGGGCCTCGACCTCGTCCTCGGTGAGCGTGAGGTCGAGCGCGGCGAGGGCGTCGTCGAAGTGGCGGAGGCGGGTGATGCCCACGATGGGGGCGGCCACGGCGGGCTTCGAGAGCAGCCACGCGAGCGCCACCTGGGCCGGGGGGGCGCCGCGCGCCTCGGCCACGCGGCGGAGGGCGGCCAGGACGTCCGCGTCGGCCGGGTGGCCGTAGAGGCGGCGCGTGATGGCGTCCTCCTCGGCGCGCGGGGTGGAGGCGTCTTCGGCGAGCGTCTGGGCCCGCGCCAGCAGCCCCCGCGCGAGGGGCGACCACGGGACCAGCCCCAGCCCTTCGGCCTCGCACAGCGGGATCACCTCGCGTTCCTCTTCGCGGTAGAGCAGGTTGTAGTGGTTCTGCATCGAGACGAAGCGCGCGAGGCCGCCGGCGTCGGCGCGGTAGAGGGCGCGGGCGAGCTGCCAGGCATAGCCCGAGCTGGCGCCCAGATACCGCACCTTGCCGGCCCGCACCAGGTCGTCCAGCGCCCGCAGCGTCTCGTCGATGGGCGTCTCCGGGTCGAAGCGGTGGATCTGGTAGAGGTCGATCGCTTCGACGCCGAGGCGCCGCAGGCTGGCCTCGCAGGACTGCGTAATGTGCTTGCGCGAGAGGCCGCGCCGGTTGGGGGCATCCGCCATCGGGAAGAACACCTTGGTGGCGATCACCACTTCGTCTCGCCGGGCGAACTCGCGCAGCCAGCGGCCCGTGACCTCCTCGCTGACGCCCCGCGAGTACATGTCTGCCGTGTCGAAGAAGTTGATCCCGTGCTCGACGGCGTGCTTGAAGAAGGGCCGGGCCTCGGTCTCGCCGAGCACCCAGGGACGCCAGCCGGGGTCGCCATAGCTCATGCAGCCCAGGCACAGGCGGGAGACGACGAGCCCGCTCCGGCCGAGGGTCGTATATTGCATCGTGCGTGTGCGTACGTGGCGAGCGGTATCGGACGACAGTGGAAGATACGATCCAACCGACGACGATGGACGACCCCGGCACCTCCCTGGCTCCTCTGACGGCCGCGCCTCCTACCTGGCCCGCCTCGGCGCGGCGGCTGCTGAAGCCCCGCGCGCCCCGCCCGGTGCCCGGCGTGGCCAAGGAGCGCCCGGCGCCGCTGGGCCTGGCCGCCGGCCTGGCGCCCTACACCGCCCCGCTGGACCGCCGCCGGGCCGCGCACCTGCTGCGCCGCGCCGGCTTCGGCGCCCCGCCGGAGGCCGTGAACGCGCTCCTCGGCGTGCCCGGCCACGAAGCCGCCGCCGCGCTCGTCGCCGAGGCGGCCGCCGCGCCCGCGCCGCCCGCCCCCTCGTGGGCCGGCGCCGTGCCACCCCGCGATACCGACTCGGACGCGTTCGACCGCTTCGTGGACGCCAACGTGCGATGGAACGATGAGCTCATCGAGTCGCTCTACCGCCAGATGTATGACGGCGGCCTGCGCGAGAAGATGGCGCTGTTCTGGCACGGCCACTTCGTCACCGAGCACGAGACCTATTTCTTCGCGCCGCTCGCCTACCGCTACACGGCCCTGCTGCGGCGCCATGCCCTGGGCGACTTCCGGCAGTTCGTCTTCGACGTCGGCCTGGACCCGGCGATGCTGATCTATCTCAACGGCGACCTCAACACGCGCGAGGAGCCGAACGAGAACTACGCCCGCGAGCTGCTGGAGCTCTTCACGATGGGCCAGTTCGATGCGGCCGGGCAGCCCAACTACA
>JAWWAN010000544.1:0-2977 GCA_033721675.1 Rhodothermales bacterium
GGATGGCGACGAGCGCGTCCACCACGTCGTCTACGTGGACGAAGGCGCGGCCCTGCGCCCCACTGCCCCAGACGACGAACGGCTCGTCCGGGTAGCGGATCGCCTTGCGGACGAGCGAGGGGATGACCTGCCCCGTCTCCGGGCTGTAGTCGGCGGGCGTCCCGTACACGTTGTGCAGCAGCGGGACGCACACGGGGACGTCCGTCTCCTGCCCCATCAGCAGCGTCTCGTACTGCCCCATCAGCTTACTCCAGCCGTAGGCAGACTCCGGCGCGGCCGGAAACAGGTCGCTCTCTCGCAAGGGGCGCGCATCCACGCCCGTCTGGAGGTGCGCCGGAAAGCTGCATGCCGTGTCGGCGTAGACGAAGCCCTGCACCGGCCGTTCGCGCACAGCAGCGATGACGTTGGAATTGATGAGGACGTTCTGCCGAAAGAGGCTGCCCTGGTTGTTGAAGACGTACCCGATGCCCGCCACGATGTCGGCCAGGTGAAACACGTAGTCGACGTCCTCCAGAAGCGGTCCGAGCGCGCCGGGAACGGCCAGGTCCACCTCGTGGAAGTCGCGCCCCATGTCGATCACGGGCGTGCCGGCCTCGTCCTCCAGGTACGCTTTCTTGCCGCGCCACAGGTTGTCGACGACGCTGACGCGAAAGCCGAGCGAGACGAGCCGTTTGACGAGGTTGGAGCCGATCATGCCGGCCCCGCCCGTCACGAGCACGTGAGACGGTGCATTCATCGGGTGTATTCCGGTCGGTAGCAGAGCAAGGAGCGAGAAGCAGATGCCGGTGCGCGGCCGAACCCTCGCGGACGTAGCATCAGGTACGTGCCGTCAGGTCCATTCGGCGAGCCAGCGGCGTAGAAAATAGAGACTGTGGATGCGCGAGGTCAGGTTGCGCCCGGCCGCGTGGGCGTCCGTCATCCGGTTCAGGCGCGCCACGTCCAGCACGTCGGCGAGCGGGTCCTCCCCGTCGTGGTGTCCGTTCAGGCTGCCGCGCTCGCGGATCCAGCCCTGCAGGGGCATGGCGAAGCCCTGCTTCTTGCGGTAGAGCAGCGGCTCCGGCAGCCAGGCGCGCAGGGCGTGCTTCAGCACCTCCTTCGAGTGCGCCTTCCCGGCCAGCCGGTGCGCGGGCACGCGCTCGGCCAGCGCGATCACGTCGCGGTGGAGGTACACCGGGCGCACCTCCAGCGAGACGGCCATGCTGGCCCGGTCCACCTTGACGAGGATGTCGCCGGCCAGCGTCAGCTTGAAGTCGAGGTAGCGCATCGCGTTGACCAGGCCGACCTCGGCGGGCGGCGCGTTCTGGAGCAGGCCCCGTACGGTGTCTACGGGCGTGTAGTGCGCCAGGGCCTCGGCCAGCGGGCCGCGCGCGCTCTCGCGGAGCGCCGCGTCGGTGAAGACCCACATGAGCATGTCGGCCAGCGTGGTGGTGGCGTCCTGCCCGTACTGGTAGGCCGTGCGGCGCAGCGCGCTCGTCTCGGGCAGCAGGAGCCCGGCGCCGGCGGCCACGAGGCGCCCCACGGGGCGGGGCAGGAAGCGCTCGTAGCCCTGCATCCGGCCCAGCCGCTGGTACTTCAGGTAGCCGGCGAAGAGCTCGTCCCCGCCGTCGCCCGAGAGCGCCACGGTGATGTCCTTCCGCGCCTCGCGGCAGAGGTAGTACGTGGGCAGGTACGAGTAGTCGTTGAAGGGCTCGTCGTAGTGCCACAGGATCGCGTCGAAGACGGCGTCCACGTCGTCGGGCGCGACGACCCGCTCGACGAACGGCACCGCGTAGCGCTCGGCGACGAGGCGCGCCCACGGGCGCTCGTCGTAGTCCTGCTCCTCGAAGCCCACGGTGAAGGACTGCACGGGGTAGCCGGCCCGGCTGAGCGCCGCCGTGACGGAGGACGAGTCGACGCCGCCGCTGAGGAACGTCCCTACGGGCACGTCGGCGAAGGCCATCTCGGTGCTGGCCGCCTCCAGCGTGGCGAGCACCTGCTCGCTCCAGTCCGCCACCGCCTCGTCGGGCCGGAACGTGAGGTCCCAGTAGGCCGTCGGCTCGGGGACGCGGGGCGCCGCGCCGGGCGGCAGCGCGACCGTCATGGAGCACCCGGGCGGCAGCTTGCGCGTGCCCTCCCAGATGCTCTTGGGGTCGGCGACGAAGCCGAGCGTGAGAAAGTCGATGAGGGCCGGGTAGTGGATCTCCCGCCGGAAGGCAGGCCAGGCCGCGAGCGCCTTCAGCTCGGAGGCGAACAGGAAGCAGCCGCCGGCCTCCGTGTAGTAGAAGGGCTTCTCGCCGGCGCGGTCGCGCGCGCAGAAGAGGCGGCGCTCCCGGGCGTCCCACACGGCGAAGGCGAACATGCCGGAGAGGCGGTCCGGGCAGCGCGCGCCCCACCGGCGGTACGCCTCGACCAGCACCTCGGTGTCGGACCGGGTGCGGAAGCGCACGCCCTGGCCCGCCAGCTCCTCGCGCAGGGCGCGGAAGTTGTAGATCTCGCCGTTGAAGGTGACGGTGAAGCGGCCGTCGTGGGAATGGAACGGCTGGTTGGCCTCGGGCGAGAGGTCGACGATGGCGAGGCGCCGGTGCCCGAGGCACACCTGCCCGTCGCCGGAGCGCCAGATCCCCGCGTGGTCCGGCCCCCGGTGCGCGAGCCGGTCGCGCATCCGCTCCACCAGGACCTGCTCGACGGGCTCAGGCGCCAGGACCCCTACGATGCCGCACATCGGCGTCTCGACTTATCGTATTAGAATGAGATTGCGGTCAGGCGCCGGGGCCTGTTTCGCGCCGTGGGCGCACAGGCGGCGTGCCTGCAAAAAAGATACCCGCCGCGATGCGCTCGGCGACGAGCCGCGCCATGCCGGCGTTGTAGTGCACGGCATCCACGTAGAGCGCCTCCCGGCGATCACGCTGGAGGCGCGACAGATCCAGCGCGTGCACGCAGGTATCCGGCGCGGCGGCCCGCAGCGGATACCCCACCCCGGCGAAGTGATCCCGCGCCC
>JAWWAN010000545.1:0-2976 GCA_033721675.1 Rhodothermales bacterium
ATCGGTGGTGTGATCGGTGCCTCGGTCTTCAAGAAGGGGCCGACTGAGACGGACACTCCGCCTCCGGCACCGCCTCCGCCGGCGCTGTAAAACCTACAGCGTGTGCGAGATACACGACGGGCCTGCTCCCTCTGGGGGGCAGGCCCGTCGCGGTTCAGCGAGGCGCCGCGTGTTCAGCGGCGGGCGCGCGGGGGGCCGAGGATCTCGTGCAGGAGGAACGCCTTGCGCGCGGCGTCCGGCGAGCGGAGCGCGTTCAGCACGGATTGCGGGGGCACGGCGGCTCGGCGGGTGGGCCGCCCGTAGGCCGGGTCCAGCGGGCTGGGCGGCGCGAAGTGCGGATCGTCGAACCCTTCCACGCCGCGCGGCTGGGCGTCGAACTCGGCATCGGAGAAATGAGGGGTTCGCTCGACGAACTCGGTGGGCCGCTTCCGTGCCGGGAGGCGAGACGGGGTAGACGGTACATACGGGGCGGGCTTCTGCGCGGGCGCGGGCACCGGCGGAGGGAGCGGCTCGGGCGCGGGTTCGGGCATCTCCATGCCGAGCGCCCGGCGAATCTCGCGCAGGGCATCGTCCAGCGTTGGCTCCGGGGCGGCCTGCGTGCCGGGTGGGAGCGCAGGCGCATCAGGTTGCGGCTGCGCCTTCCGCTTCTGTTTGTTCTTCGCCCCGAGCACCTGGAAGATCAGGTAGATCACCAGGAAGGCGACGTAGATCAGAAGGTCATCCATATGCCAGACACCGGGGCGAGAGCGGAAACAGGGGTATAAGATACGCGATGGGCCGTACCCATGCTGCTACCGCAACACGACCATGCGGTGGGTGCGGGTGCCCTCTGGCGTGTGAAGGCGGGCGAGGTAGATGCCCGGCGCCCAGCCGCTGGCATCCACCGCCACCTCGTGCCGCCCGGCCGGCAGCGGGCCGTCGAGGAGGGTCGTCACGCGGCGGCCCAGAAGGTCGAAGACGTCCAGCGTGGCCTGCTGCGTGCGGGGCAGGTCGAGGACGATGCGGGCGCGTTCCGCAAACGGGTTCGGATAGCTCGACAGCACGGCGACGGCGTCCGGCGCAGGGACGTCGGCGGTGACCACGCCCAGCGAGGAGCGGCCGCCGTCGGTCTCGGCCACGATCTCGTAGCGGTAGCGCCCTGCCGGCACGAGGGGATCCTCGAACGTGTAGTCCTGCACGTGCTGGGAGGCCCCGGCACTTGCAAGGGTTCCGACCTCGACGGGGGCGCCCGCCGGCTTCTCTCCGTCGGCGCGGAGCACCAGGGGCGTACGATAGAGCACGAAGCGGACCGCATCCCGCTCGAAGGCGGTGCGCCACCGGAGCGTCACCTGCTCTACGGTGCCCACGGCATCTGCGCCCGCGAGGCCCACGGGCCGCGCAGGGCCGGTAGCGCCGCTGACGAGCAGCGCGAAGGGCTGCGGCAGGCCGGCCGCCAGCCGCCCTTCGTGCGAGACCGTGAGGGTATAGGTGCCGGCCGGCAGGCCCGTCACGCGGATCTGCTCGACGGGGTCGACGCGGTTGTCTCCCGGCGTAGCGGCTGCGCCGGGCCGGGCGGGATCCAGCGTGAAAGGTGCATAGGTGGTGCCATCGGCAGCCGTCACGCGGACGTCGAGGTCGTTCGCGAGAGCCGGGGTCGGATCGTCGAGCGGGCTGGCGCCCCACCGGCGGGACGGCGCTGCGGCATAATCAGTCCAGGCGAGCGTCACGGTGAGCGCAGCGCCTTCCTCGGCGACGATCTCCTGCACGAACGAGGCCTCGGGTTCCAGCGCAGCCTCGATGAGGGCGATGGATTCGGTGCGGGCGCGCGACAGGTGGTCCGCGGCGGCGCGGGCGTCGAGCACGCCCCAGCCGGTCCGGTAGTCCGGGCCGGGCGTCCCGAGGTCGCGCGCAGTATGAAGGGCGAGGGCTTTGAGCGAGGCCGCCGGCAGGGTGCGCCCGAGTTCGTTCACGGCGTGCTCCTGCAGCAGCACCAGCGACCCGGCCACGTTCGGCGTCGCCATCGACGTCCCGCTGGACAGCCCGTAGGCCGTAGGGCCGGCGGCCGTAGACGAGAGCACGCGCTCCCCGAAGCCGACGAGGTCCGGCTTGATGCGGCCGTCATCGACCGGCCCGAAGCTGCTGAAGGCGCTGACGGCATCGGCCGGGCCGACGGAGCCGACCGTGAGGACGTTCTTGGCGAGGGCGGCGCCGCTGATGGTGTCGTAGCCGTCGAGGCCACCGTCTCGGGGGCGCGGGTGCGTGGCGAGGTCGTAGGTCTGCCAGCGGCCCTGGTCGTCGAGCGCGCGGTAGGTGCCGCCGCGCGGCCCCCGGTCCCCCCGGTCGTTGCCGGCCGCGACGACGGGCAGCAGATCCGGGTTGGCGAAGACGGTGCGGTCGTACTGGAGGGCCTCGGCGTCGTAGGCGCCGAAGCCGTAGTCTTCTTCGGTGCTGACGGAGGCGTCGCCGAGCCAGTACCAGCGGTCGCCGTCGTCTTCGAGGTCGCCGTAGTGCCAGCCGGTGATGAGCCCGTAGCTGTGGTTGGAGACGCGCAGCCCGCGCGCGGCCTCGTCGTCCATCTCGGCGACGTCGTCGAACCAGTCGTAGGCGCGGAGGCGGGCGCGGTAGGCCATGCCGCGGGCGTCGGCGCGGCGGCCGGCGGCGGCGAGCGTCCCGGCGACGTGGGTGGCGTGGTCTTCGGCCGCGGCGCCGTCTCGCACCGCCACCCGGCCCACGAACTCCTGATGCGCAGCCAGCGGCACGCCGCCGTCCCAGATGCCGATCTCGAAGTTCTCGCCGGTGAGGGCGAGGCCGAGCGACTGATCCGGGTGGAGCAGGAGGGTGCCCGTCGCGCGCGCCGCCGCGACGTTGCGCGAGGCCAGGTAGCGGGGCCGCCCGCCGTCCAGCCCCACGAGGGCGACGCGGCCACCGCCGTTCTGGCGGACGGACATCGGGAGGCGCCGTGCGCGGGCCCACTGCTCGGCCTGCCGCTGGTCCGTG
>JAWWAN010000546.1:0-2966 GCA_033721675.1 Rhodothermales bacterium
CCACCACCCCGCCGGGCTTCATCGACGCCTGGCTCGATGCCCTCCGCACTCGCTTCCCGGACTACCACGTCAACGACGATCCGTCGGGCCTGGGCTCGCCCGTCTCGAAGAACTGGTTCTACGAGACCTTCGGCGCGCCTCCGGTGACGTACGAGGTGGGGGACGAGACGGACCGCGCGCTCATCCGCCGCATCGCCACCGGCGCGGCCGAGGCGATGATGGAGCTGCTGCTGGAGACGCCGGGCGGGGCGCGCTAGGGAGCCTCCAGCGTGCCCTGACTTCGGCGGGGCTGCCGCCGTATCTTGGCCGCGAACCGACCGGATACTGCGATGATGCGCGCGCTCTGCACCGCTCTGACCTCGGGCCTGATCGCCCTCCCCGCCCTGGCCCAGCCGGCCGAGACGCCGGCCTTCCCCGATTCCCTCGGGACCGTGGAGACCACCCTCCCGATTCCGTCGCGCGGCAACCTCGGCGGCGTGGCGGTGGATGCGCTCGGCTACGTCTACGTCGCCAACTTCCGGGAGGGCGTCTGGCGGATCGCGCCCGACGGCGAGACGGTCCTGATGACCAACACGCTCTATGGCGCCTCCGGCACCACGCTGGACCGGCAGGGGCGGCTCCTGCAGGCCAACTTCCTCGGCCACACCATCACCCGCATCGACCGGGACGGGACGGCGGAGACGGTCGTCGAGGACGGCCTCAACGGGCCGGTGGGGCTCGTCGAGGCGCCGGACGGCAGCCTCTACGTGTGCAACTGCAACGCCAACGCGGTCGTCCGCGTGGCGCCCGACCGCACCGTGCGGACCGTCGCCGAGGGCGAGCGGTTCGCCTGCCCCAACGGCATCACCTACGGCCCCGATGGGGCGCTCTACGTGGTCAACTTCAACACGGACGACGTGCTGCGCCTCGACCCGGAGACGGGCGCGCTCAGTGTGGTGGCGACGCTCCCGCCCGGCGGGAATGCCCACATCGCCTTCGCGCGCGGCAACTTCTACGTGACGAAGATCACGACGAACCAGGTCTACCGCGTCACGCCCGAGGGGGCGGTGACGCTCGTGGCCGGCACGGGCGCCGTGGGGCATGACGACGGCCCGGCGCTCGCCGCGACGCTCTCCCGGCCCAACGGCATCGCGGCCGGCCCCACGGGCGCCATGCTGTACATCAACACGCTCGTGGGCACCTGGAACGGCGGCGCGCCGGCCACCATCGCCGTGCGGCGGCTCAAGCTGGCCTCGCTGACGGACGCCGTGCTCGCTGCGCTCGACGGCGGCACGCCCGGAGCAGTCGAGGCGACCATCCGGCGCTTTCGCGCGGAGCGCCCGGACGAGAACACGCTCGCGGAATCCATCGCGCTGGGGTACCGGCTCCTCAGCGGCGGGCAGGTGCCGGCCTCGCTCACCGTCTTCCGCCTCAACGCCGAGGCGTACCCGGACCAGCCGCCGGCGCATTATCACCTCGGTGAAGGCTACCGCTACACGGGCCAGAGCGCTCCGGCCATCGCCGCCTACGAGCGCACTCTCGAACTCGACCCGGCGCACCAGAACGCCACGAACCGCCTGAGCCTGCTCCGGGGAAACTGACCCAGGTTAGGGAGGAGTCGTCGGAGATTTAGAGCATTCCAATTGAGGATTGCTGCTTCGCGATGGTAGATTGCACAGGGGGGAGCCCCCGACACCCGATCTGCACTCTCCGACGCCTGCATCGTCATCCCGAGCTTGTCGAGGGATCTCGCCGGTCCGGGTTGGCGCTACATCATCCGGCGAGATCCCTCGGCTCCGCTCGGGATGACAGGAGTAGCGGGCTCCGCTCGGGATGACAGGAGTAGCGGGCTCCGCTCGGGATGACGACGCTCTACGCAACTAGGTAGACCCCCAGTGACGAAATGCAGGTCAGGCGCCGGAAGTGAACACTCGGCACGCTGCCCTCCTCGATCCCCCATCCCCGATGAAACTTCTCTACGGCGGCATCGAGCTGGGCGGCACGAAGACCGTCTGCGCCCTCGGCACCGGGCCGGACGACGTGCGCGCCCTGGACCGCTTCCCGACGACCACGCCCGGCGAGACGCTGCGCCGCGCCGCCGCCTTCTTCCGGGAGGCCCCGCAGCCGCCCGCCGCCCTCGGCATCGGGTCGTTCGGGCCCGTAGACGTCGATCCCACCTCGCCGCGCTACGGCCACATCCTCGATACGCCCAAGCTGCGCTGGAGCGGGGCGGACGTGGCGGGCACGCTCGGCGACGCGCTCGGCCTCCCCATCGTGCTGGACACCGACGTCAACGTGGCGGCGCTCGGGGAGCAGCGCTGGGGCGCGGGGCAGGGCGCGGATCCGCTGCTCTACATCACCGTCGGGACGGGCTTCGGCGGCGGCGTGATCGTCCACGGCCGGCCCGTGCACGGGCTGCTGCATCCGGAGATGGGCCACGTGCTCGTCCGCCGCGCCGAGGGCGACGCCTTCGCGGGCCACTGCCCGTTCCACGGCGACTGCCTGGAGGGGATGGCGGCCGGCCCCGCGCTGGAGGCCCGGTGGGGCACGCGCGCCGAGCACCTGCCCGAAGACCACGCCGCATGGCCGCTGGAGGCGCACTACCTCGCGCACGCCCTCGTCGGCTTCATCCTCACGCTGATGCCGCAGCGGATCGTCCTCGGCGGCGGCGTGATGCACCAGCGCCAGCTCTTCCCGCTCGTCCGCCAGCAGGTGCAGACGCTCCTCAACGGCTATCTGGACCGCCCGCAGGTCCGCTCCGAGATCGATGCCTACGTCGTCCCGCCCGGGCTGGGCGACCGCGCCGGCGTGCTCGGCGCGCTCGCACTGGCCCAGACGGCGCACGCGCCCCTCGCCGCGTGAGCCGCTCGGACGACCTCGCCGCCCGCGCCCTGCGCCTGATGCCGTGGGGCACGCAGACGAACGCGAAGCGGCCGGACCCCGACCTGGCGGGCCTCCAGCCGCGCTTCATCGAGCGGGCCGAGGGG
>JAWWAN010000547.1:0-2960 GCA_033721675.1 Rhodothermales bacterium
GATCACGTATTGATATGGCCAAGCAGCACCACTTCACCCACCGCCCCACCGTCACCGGCCCCTTCGAGTGGGACACCGCCGGCGACTATACCGACATCGAATACCACAAAGGCCACCCCGGCACCGAGACCGAGGGCATCGCCAAGATCACCATCAACCGACCCGAGGTGCGCAACGCTTTTCGGCCGCTGACTGTCCGCGAGATGCAGGCCGCCTTTGCCGATGCCCGCGACGACAAGGAGGTCGGCGTCATCATTCTCACCGGGGAGGGCGACAAGGCCTTCTGCTCCGGTGGCGACCAGCGCATCCGGGGCGACCACGGCTACACCGAGGAGGACGGCGGCACGCAGCGCCTCAACGTGCTCGACCTCCAGCGCCAGATCCGCACCTGCCCCAAGCCGGTCATCGCGGCCGTTGCGGGCTGGGCCGTCGGCGGCGGGCACGTCCTCCACGTCATCTGCGACCTGACGATCGCCGCGGACAACGCGAAGTTCATGCAGACCGGCCCCAAGGTGGGCTCGTTCGACGGCGGCTACGGCGCGAGCTACCTCGCGCGGATCGTCGGGCAGAAGAAGGCGCGCGAGATCTGGTTCCTGTGCCGCCCCTACGACGCCGAGCAGGCGCTCCAGATGGGGCTGGTCAACACGGTCGTTCCGCTGGCCGCGCTGGAGCGCGAGACCGTCCAGTGGTGCCGCGAGATCCTGATGAACTCGAACATCGCGATCCGGATGCTCAAGGCCGGCCTCAACGCCGACTGCGACGGGCAGGCGGGTCTGCAGGAGCTCGCCGGCCACGCCACGATGCTCTTCTACATGACCGAGGAGGGCCAGGAAGGCAAGAAGGCCTACCTCGAAAAGCGCCCGCCGGAGTTCGACCAGGACGGCTACTATCCGTGAGCCGGCCGATTTGAGAGTGATGATCGGCGATTTGTGAAGGGAGAAGAGGCGCTGGCCCGAGGGCCGGGGCCTCTCCTTCTACACTCATCCATCCTCCATCTGCAATCTTCAAGCGGTCATTACGCATGGCGCAGGCGGTGGCTCCTTCGCGGTTCCGAGTCTGGATGCTGGCGGCCCGGCCCAAGACACTCGGGGCGGCGGTGGCGCCGGTGCTCGTCGGCACAGCGATGGCCTGGGAGGCCGGGCGGTTCCACGCGCTCGCCGCGCTGTGCGCGCTCCTGGGCGCCGTCCTCATCCAGATCGGCACCAACTTCAGCAACGACTACGCCGACTACCTCAAGGGCGCGGACACCGACGCGCGGAAGGGGCCGCTGCGCGTGACGCAGGCCGGCCTCGTCTCCGCCTCGGCGATGCGGCGGGCCACGGCGTTCGTCTTCGGCCTCGCCGTGCTGGCCGGCGTCTACCTGATCGTGCGCGGCGGCTGGCCCGTCCTCGCCATCGGCGTGGCCTCCATCGTCTCGGGCATCCTCTACACCGTCGGGCGCTACTCGCTGGCCTACCTGGGCCTGGCGGATCTCTTCGTGCTCGTGTTCTTCGGGCCGGTGGCGGTGGGGGGCACGTACTTCGTGCAGGCCCTCGCCATCACGCCGGAAGTGCTCGTGGCCGGGCTTGGGCCGGGGTTGCTGGCCGTCGCCATCCTGCTTGTCAACAACATCCGCGACGTCGAGGAGGACCGCGCGGCGGGCAAGCGGACGCTCGTCGTGCGGGGTGGCAAGCGCTTCGGGGTCGGGCTCTACGTGGGCTGCGTCGTCGCGGCGGCGCTCGTGCCCGTCGGGCTCTACCTGTGGACGGGGCGGCATCCGTGGGTGATGCTGGCGGCGCTCGTGGCGCTGGCGGCCATCCCCATCGTCAAGAAGTTGCGGCGGTTGCCGGCGGCGGCGCTCAACCCGCTGCTCGGCGCCACGGGCCGCCTGCTCCTGCTCTTCAGCATCCTCTTCACCATCGGCTGGCTGCAATGAGCGGGATTCCAGGGTCGGGGTCTCACCTGGAACGCTGGAGCGCCGGCACCCCGATGATCATCCACGCCGAAGTCTTCCGCTACGTGCTGCCGCTGGCTACGCCGCTCGTGCTGGGCGGCGCGCCGGTCGAGCACCGCGAGGGCGTATTGCTGCGGCTGGAGGGGGCCTCGGGGGCGGCAGGCTGGGGCGATGCCGCGCCGCTACCGGGCTTCAGCGAAGAGACCGCCGCCGAGGCCGCCACGGCACTGCGGCACATCGGCGCGGCGCTGACGGGGCAGGTGTTTTCAGACGCGACCTCTCCGGAAGGGGACCTGGCACGCTGGCTTAGCACGCGCCCGATGCCGCCTTCGGTGCGGTGTGCCGTGGAGGGGGCCGTGTGGGATCTGGCCGCGGCCGAGAGGGGGGTGCCGCTCCCCGCGCTCCTCACCCCGCGCCCCCACGCCACCGTCCCGCTCAACGGACTGCTGGTGGGCGAGGGCGAGGCCGTCGTGGCCTCCGCGCAGCGGATGCGGGCACGCGGGTACCGGGCCGTCAAGCTCAAGGTGGGCCGGGGCGCGGTGGAGGCGGACGTGGCGCGGGTGCGGGCCGTCGCTGCAGCGCTGGGGCCGTCCGTGGCGCTGCGGCTGGACGCGAACCGCGCGTGGTCGTGGCGGGATGCCGTCGCCTTCGCCGAGGGCATCGCCGGCGTGCGGGTGGCCTACATCGAGGAGCCGCTGGCGGACCCGGCCGCCCTGCCCGCCTTCGCCGGCGAGACGGGCCTGCCCGTGGCGCTCGACGAGTCGCTCGTGGGGATGGCGCCAGACCGGCTCGGCGACCCTGGCTACGCGAGCGCCGTCGTGCTCAAGCCGACGTTCCTGGGCGGGCCGGTGGAGGCGTTGCGGTGGGCCCGCCGTGCGGCAGCGCTGGGGATGGAGGCCGTCGTCAGCAGTGCCTTCGAGAGCGGGATCGGGCTGCGCCTGCTCGCCGCCCTCGCGGCCAGCCTCGGCACGCATCGATCAGTGGGGACGTCTGGACGTTCGACGAGCAGGGGACGCTCCACGAAGGC
>JAWWAN010000548.1:0-2949 GCA_033721675.1 Rhodothermales bacterium
CAGCGGCGGCAGGTAGCGCAGCGCGGCAAAGCGCTCGCGCAGGCTCAGCGGCTCGTCGCGCCGCCCGTTGTGGGTGAAGACCGGAGGTGCCATGCCGCCCCAACGCCCGCCGCCGCCGGATGTTTGGCTCCGGCCGGAAGGAGAAGGACGGGCGTTCCGTAACCCCTCCTCTCATCCGACGGGTGTCGTGCGTGACTCCCCCCGCCGCCTTCTTCGTTCCACTCCCAGCCGTACGCCGGTGGCTCCCTTCGCCCTGCCGGAGGGCTTTTTATTCAGCGGGACTTGCAATTAAGCGCGGATTTTAGTAAGAGAACTACGAACCCGGCAGGCGTGGGCCGTCGCCGCTGACTTTTCTTTCAGCCTTTCTTGCGCTTCAAGGCCCTCTCTGCCCGACTCTTCTTGCGCGCCTGCCGGGATACTCTGTCATCACTCAACTCCAACGGGTTTCGCACGGGGTGCTTCGCGTGGATGCGGAGCAGACCCATGACCTGTCATCCTGAAGGGAACGGACCGCCCGGTTCATATCGCGGTCCGCCCGGCCGGGGATCGGGGGCGTCGGCGTGGCGCAATCCGCGCTATGCGAGCGGCAAGAAGAGGCCCCGGCTCACGCAGTCATTGCACTAGCCAGACGGGGTCTGGCACAGACGAGCGAGGAGAACCATGGCTGACAAAAAAAGCCACCAAGTATCTCTGCCCAGCGTACGCATCACGCCTACCATGGCGAGCATCCTCACGGCCAACGTCGGGGCAATGTTCACCCCGAATCAGCTGACGGCCATCTTCACGCCGGGCCGGATCGCCTGGCATCGCGGGTGCATCGAACGGCTCTACTATGGGTCGGGCGACGAGGATCTGGACTTCTTCATCATCAACGGCGAGGTCATCGCCCCGGAGAACCTGAAGGACTTCCGGCAGCGGTTGCGGGAGGCGGCCTGTTGCCACCACTGCATCTCGTTCTGCCTGGATCAGGAGGAACGGACGATGTTCATGCTCAACATCTGGCCGTGCCAGGAGTGCCGGCCCTCGAAGAAGTGCGATTGCCCCTGAGGTGGGGTCTCGCCAGCACTGGCCGGGCCGCGCCGCGATCCGTCAGGTAAGGCGGGCTGCTGTACGCGCTCGTATCGAGGCTACGAGAGGTCGTCCTTGCATCCGGTGGAGAACTGCCACGGAACGCGAGAGAGCCTCGCGAGGCCAGCAGCCGTCGCCAGGATACGGATGCCGCGGCGGCTGTTGGCCGTCGGTTGCTACCGCGCTCAGGGCAGCGCGAAGGCCACGTAGGCGTCGCCGGAGGGCGTGCCCATCTTGCCACCGCCCGCGGCCACGACCACGTACTGCCGCCCGTCCACGGCGTAGACGGCGGGCGTGGCGTAGCCGCCCGCCGGCAGGTCGGCCTCCCAGAGCACGCGCCCCGTACGCTTGTCGAAGGCGCGGATCTTTTCGTCTTTGGTGGCGGCGATGAAAATGAGACCGCCGGCGGTGACGACGGGGCCGCCGTAGTTCTCCGTGCCGGTGGGCGGGAGGCCCTGCGCCGTCAGCTCGGGCACCGCGCCCAGCGGCACCTGCCACGCGATCGCGCCCCGGCCGAGGTCGATGCTGGTGAGCGTGCCCCACGGCGGGCGGACGGCCGGGTAGCCGTCGGGGTCGAGCCAGCGGTGCCATCCGGTGTGGGCGTAGGGGAGGGCGCCGGCCTCGGGGTGGACGGCCTCGGGGGCGGGCGCGCCGGGCGGGTCGTCGCGGTCGAGGAGGTAGGTGAGGAGGGCGGCGTGCTGCTCGTCGGTGAGGTGGCCGAACGACGGCATCCGGCCGCGCCCCTCGGCCAGCGCCTGCCGCACGGCGGCCTCGGAGCGGCGCGCGGCGAGGTCGGTGAGGGCCGGCACGTCCTGCTGGCCCGCGCGGTCGGCGCCGTGGCAGGCGGCGCACTGGGTGGTGTAGACGTACCGCCCGGCGGCTTTCAGCGTCTGCCCGTCCGTCGGCGCCACGTCCACCATCGTCAGGATCCAGGGCATCTCGTTGCTGTTGACCACGAGGTGACCCGTCTCGGGGTCGAAGGCGGCGCCGCCCCACTCCGCGCCGCCGTCGAAGCCGGGGAAGACGAGCGTGCCTTCCTCGCTCGGCGGCGTGAACGGCCCGTCGTTGCGGATCCGGCGGAACTGGTCGAGGACGGCCGCTCGCGCCTCGGGCGTACGGTCCGTCAGGTCGGCCTCCGCCAGGGTCTGGCGGGCGAACGGGGGCGGGGCGGTGGGGAACGGCTGCGTGGGCCACGCGGCCTCCCCGCGCAGGTCGGACGCCGGCACGGGCCGCTCCTCGACCGGAAACAGCGGCGCGCCCGTCTCGCGGTCCAGCACGAAGACGAAGCCGGACTTGGTGACCTGCGCTACGGCATCCCGCCGCTGCCCGTCGATTTCGGCCGTCACGAGGTTGGGCGGGGCGGGCAGGTCGCGGTCCCACAGGTCGTGGTGAACGGTCTGGTAGTGCCAGACGAGGCGGCCCGTCCGGGCGTCGAGGGCGACGATGCTGTTGGCGTAGAGATTCGCGCCGTGGCGGTCGCCACCGTAGAAGTCGAACGCGGCCGATCCGGTGGGGGCGAAGACGAGCCCGCGTGCGGCGTCGAGGCTGAAGCCGGCCCAGGCGTTCGCGCCGCCGCTACGCTTCCAGGCGTCCGGCGGCCACGTCTCGTGGCCGGGCTCGCCGGGGTGGGGGATCGTGTGGAACGTCCACGCGATCGCGCCGGTGCGGACGTCGTAGGCGCGGAGATGGCCGGGCGCCGTCGCCGGCCCTTCGGAGAGCGACGTGCCCTGGATCAGCAGGTCCTCGAAGACGATGCCGGGCGTGCGGGCCGTCACGTAGAGGTCGGAGACGTCGCGCCCAAGGTCGTCGCGCAGGTCCACCTGTCCCCCCGCGCCGAACGTCTCGACCGGTCGGCCTGTGGCGGCGTCGAGCGCGTAGAGC
>JAWWAN010000549.1:0-2928 GCA_033721675.1 Rhodothermales bacterium
GACCCCATCGAGGATCTGGGCGGCGGCGAGGGCGAGTTCCTGGTTGCGCCCGCCCCGGCCCGCACCGGTGACTGTGACGGTCGTCTCGCCCCCCCAGAGCAGACATATTGGCGCACTCGCCCTCGCGTTCAGCGCCGCGTGCGCCAGCCGCGCCCCGGCGTCGCGCGCCTCGCCGGTGAGGCTCCGGTCGAGAATCTGCGCGGAGTAGCCCAGCGCCCGGGCGGCATGGCGAGCCGCCGCCAGCGCCGTGCGGTTCGTCCCGAGCAGCTGCGTCCGGATGCGGCCGAAGCGCGCATCGCCCGGCTTCGGGGTCTCCTCGACCTCGCCGCTGGCGCCCCGCTGGAGATGATCGAGCACGGCGGGCGGCACCGCGTCCGTCAGCCCGGCAGCGCCGAGCACCGCGAGGGCATCGGCGAAGGTGGTGGGGTCCGGCACGGTGGGGCCGCTGGCGATGCTGGTCAGATCATCCCCCACGACGTCCGAGACGACGAGCGCCAGGACGCGGGCCGGGGCGGCGCGAGCGGCCAGCCTCCCGCCCTTGATCTCCGAAAGGTGTTTGCGGACGGTGTTGATCCGGTGGATGTCTGCGCCGCTCTCGATGAGGAGGCGGTGGGTGCGGTGGACGTCGTCCAGGGTGAGCGCACCGGCCGGGGCGGGCCAGAGGGAGGAGCCGCCCCCGGAGAGCAGGACCACGAGCAGATCGTCCGGCCCGAGCGCGTCGGCGAGGGCGAGCGCGCGCCGGGCGGCGGCGTGGCCGGCGGCGTCTGGCAGCGGATGCCCGCCTTCGAGGACGGCGCAGCGGCGGGGGGCGCGCTGGGAGCGCGGCAGCGTGACCCGGTAGCCGCGCGGCACGACCACCGCACCCTCTTGTGCTTGCAATAACGGCTCCATCGCCCCCGCCATCGCCATCGCGCCCTTGCCGGCCCCCACGACGGACACGGCGCGGACGGCCTCGGGGAGGCCGGGAAGCAGCGCCTCCAGATCCAGCCCGTCGAACAACCGATCGGCCTGAACCGCGCGGACGGCCGCCTCGTAGATCTGCCGGGCGTGCTGCACCAGGCGGGTTCTCATCGTCGGGCACCTCGTGTGGGTGGCTTCGGGGCCGGCTCCCCCGGCCGGATCTCCTCGCCGAGCCTCCGGTAAGCTAGCGCCTCGCCCCCTTCTTCTCCACTGCTCCCGGACGATGGCCCGACCCGCGCTGCTCGCCCTGTTTCTGTGCGCTGCGCTGGCGGCATCGGGCCAGGCCCAACCGCGTGCCGCCACGGCGCGTGCCCTCGGCGATCCTGCCCGCCTCGCAACGCCCATCGCCGATACGCTGCGCGCCCTTATCGTCTTCGCGCGCTTCCGCGACGACGCGGTGCCGGGCGATCCCGTGCTCGGCTTCCGCCAGTGGCCCCTCTCCCTGGGGACGCGCGTGCCGGGCTTCGCGCGGCATCTGCTGGCTCCCACCCCGAATCCGCCCTTCGCAGACAGCTCGCTCACGGCCTACTTCCACGCGCAGTCGAGGGGCCAATTCGTGGTCTTCGGGGACGTAGTGGATTCCGTACTCGTCAGCCGCCACGAGGAAGCCGCCTACCACCGGCCCCGTGGCGGCTACGGCGTCCTTACCGCCGAAGTGCTCGACCGGCTCGATGCCGCCGGCCTCGACTTTCGCCGCTACGATTACGACCGCGACGGCGTCCTCGACCTCCTCTACCTCGTGCTGCGTGGAGACAGCGAGCGCGACGCCGGCCGCCTCACCTACACCGGGATCTCCTGCCTCGACGCCCGCTGCGGCGGCGGCCTCTCGGGCGGACGGCCGCGCCGCGCCCTGACGTACGACGGCGTGCGCGTGGACTGGAACCGCTCGGGCTCCATCATCCTCCACCGGACGCCCGGTAACATCCTCCCGCTCCAGTACCACGTTCGCGTGATGGCCCACGAGCTGGGGCACGACCTCTGGGACCCCCACTTCAACCACCTCCCCCCCATCCTGTCCAACGACGTGCCCGCCCGCAGCAACCGGGGCCGTGCCACCGACGCCGTCGGCTATGTGTTGATGGCCGGCGCAGGGGGCGCCTGGGACGCCCGCGGCGACGAGACGATCTCGGCCTTCGAGCGCGACCTCCTCGGATGGATCGACTGCCGCCGCCTCGACGCCCCGGCCGACGGCATCGTCGTGGAGGATCTCTACACCACCTCGGACTGCGTCAAGATTCCGCTGGAGGGCGACGCGGCCGGGGCCGTGCTCTACCTGACCAACCGGCAGCGCCTCGGCGCCTTCGACCGGGCGCGGCGCGGCGGCCGGGACGGACGCTTCGAGATGGGCCTGCTGCGCACGACGGGCCTCCTCGTCCACCTCGCCGACGGCGTCCGCGCCGACGTGCTCCCCGCCGACAACACCCTCGACCTCGCCCCCACCGATGCCGCCTACCAGGGCGACCTCTACGGGCCGGACGCCCCCCAGCTCACGCCCTGGACGCGCCCCAACACGAGCGGCTACACCCGGTATCCACCCGGCAGCACGCCCTCGTGGCAGGCGCTGGACCGCATCCGCTACGCCGGCACGGCCAGCCGGGCGATGGCGTTCGACTACATTGCGGACGCCCGGCAGCGGCCCATCGTCCGCCGCACCTCGTGGATGGGTGCCGAGACGCGGGGCGTCACCTTCGAGGCCCCGCTCGTGGTGACCGACCGGGCGACGTTGCACGTGGAAGACACCGTGGCCGTGGCGGGCGCGCTGCGCGTGGAGCCCGGCGCGCGGGTGGTGGTCGCGCCCGGCGGCGACCTGCGTCTCCTGCCGGGATCCGTGCTGATCCTGGGGCGGGGGGCAGAAGTCATGGTGGCCGGCCGGCTCGGGCTGGGCGGGCTCGTGCGGCGCAGCCCCGCCTCGCGTCTGCAACGCACGGGCAACGGCCGCATCGCGGTGCCGTTCTGAAGGCCCCCTCC
>JAWWAN010000550.1:0-2910 GCA_033721675.1 Rhodothermales bacterium
GGGCCTGCTCGAAGTGCCGGATGGCCTCGTCGATGTTTCTGGCTTCCTGGTAGCGCTGTAGCAGGCCGCGCCCGAGCGTGTAGAACCGCTCGGCGTCCGGCGCGGTGGTGGTGCCGGCGGTCAGCACGCGCTCCATCGCCGGCGTCAGGTCTACGCCCAGCATGCCGACGAGGGCGGCCACGAGCTCGTTGGCGAGCCCGCCCCGCGCGGCCGCCGGGTGCGCGATGTCTCTTCGAGCGCGCGGCCGCTGCGTGGCGGCGTCCACGAGGTCGAGCGCGACGCGCACGCTGTCGGCCCCGCGCTCGGCGAAGACGATGACGGCGAGGGTCGCGCCGAGCCGCTCGTGGGCCTCGGCCGGGTTCGTGACGCCGAACCGATGGAGGTCCTGCGTGGGCACCACCCGGAGCGGCTGCTCCGGCCGCTCGAGGCGGGCCAGCGTGCCGGCGAGCGTCTCGGCCAACCCGCTGGTGTAGGCCTGGCCGGACGAGTCGGCCCCGGCGGGCAGGAGGGGCAGCACGGCGAGGTGCATCGGCCCGGGGGTGCCGCCAATCCCCAGCGTGCTCAGCACGGCCTCGCGCACCGGCGCGACGGCCAGCAGGAGGGCGAGTGTCAGCGCCACGCTCAGCCCGGCCACGAGGGCGGCCCGCGTGCGGCCGAGCGCGGGTGCCGCCGGCTGCGTCCAGACCGCCAGGTCCGCGAGGAGCTCGGCCATGCCGGGGTAGCGCAGCGCCGGGTCCTTCTCCAGGCAGCGCCGCACGAGGGGCTCGAGGTCCGGCGGCACGTCCGGGTTGTGCGCGGCGAGGGGCGCCGGCTCCTCGTTCCGGATCGCGTAGATGACGGCCTGCGGATAGTCCCCGCGGAAGGGACGTTCGCCGGTGAGCATCTCGTAGAGCGTCACGCCGAGCGACCAGACGTCGGTCCGGTGGTCGACGGCCTCGCCCCGCGCCTGCTCCGGGCTCATGTAGGCGACCGTGCCGAGCATCGTGCCCGGGGCCGTCAGGGGCAGGTCCGCCATCTTCGCCAGGCCGAAGTCGAGGATCTTGGCCACCCGCAGCCCCGCCGGGGCCGGCTCGGTGACGATGACGTTGGCCGGCTTGATGTCTCGGTGGACGATGCCGTGGGCGTGGGCCTGCGCCAGCCCGCGCGCCACCTGGGCCGCGTAGTCGAGCGCCTCGTGCACGGGCACCGGGCCGCGCTCGATCTTCTTCTTGAGCGTCTCCCCCTCGTAGTAGGCCATCGCGATGAAGAGGTGGCCGTCGTCGGTCTCCCCGACCTCGTGGATCGTCGCGATGTTGGCGTGGTCGAGCGCACTCGCGGACTGGGCTTCGTGGACGAAGCGGTGCTTGGCGTCGTCGCTGGAGCTCAGGTGCGGCGGCAGGAACTTGAGCGCCACGTGGCGGCCGAGCTTCGTGTCGCGCGCCTTGTAGACGACGCCCATGCCGCCGCCGCCGAGCCGCTCGACGATCCGGTAGTGCCCGACGTCGCGGTGCGCCGGGTGCAACCGGGGGTCGTGGGAAGGGGCTTCCGGCGTGCTGAAGAGGGAGCGGGCCAGGGCGTCGAAGAAGGCGGAGGCTTCCTCGTGGCAGTCCAGCAGGGCACTCAGGTCTGCGCGGAGGGCGGGTGCATCCCGGCAGGCCGTCTCCAGAAACGCCGTGCGCTCGGCAGGCGGCAGCGAGAGCGCCTGCTCGAACAGCTCCTTCAGGGTATTCCAGTGGCTCGCCTCGTCCATGGCCTGCCATGTGAGGGGGAACGCAGACGACGATGCCGGGGCGCCGGGCCGGATACGGAGTTGCCAGGTATACCTGCCCTGCGCTATGGAAAGAAACGGTGCGGGCGCCGGGTGCCGTCGATCCCCACGAGGATAACGACGACGGAACCATCAAATCTCTGCCGACCCGCACCGGCAACGTCCAACAAGGGAAAAAAAGTTCGGTACAAAAGCAAGCGGCGTCTCAGACGCAGTCAGGGGCTCGGGCTAGTGCGGCGGTATCTCGTCGGGTTCCGGGCTGAGCACGCGGGTGAAGACGTCCGGGCCGGCGCTGATGCCCTCAACCAAACCGCTGACGCCCTTCTCGCCGGCGATCTTGAACGTGACCTCGAAAAACTCGGAGACCTTGACGGTGAGCGAGATCACCTCGATCCCGTTGGGAAAGAAGAGCCTGGGTGCTGCGTTACTTGCACTCGCCTCCTGGGCTATCGTCCTCAGCTCGCTCAGCGCTGCGGAGAGCAGCTCTTTCGCCGCGCTGGCCCTGGAAGCGGTGATCTCTTCCGTCGTGGTGGCAGGAGTGGATGCGTCGCCGGCCATCGTCGTCACCTCATCATTGAAGGGGGAAAAGATACGGTGCCGTGGGCTCTCTGCGCCGTCATCGACGGAGAGCCCGCAGGACGTCGCGCTGGACCATGCAGACCCAATCTAGGCGCGCGGCGGGCTCGCTGCAAGCGCGGGCGCGGGATAAAAAAACAGGGGCGCCCCGGGAGGAGCGCCCCTGCCGAGGTTAGGCGTCGTGGGGGTCAGCCGTCGGTTTCGGTGCGCTCGCCCGGCCGGGGGCGGACGCCGCCGGCGCCGTCGCCCAGGTAGCCGTTGCCGCCGGGCGTGAGGGTCGGCTGGCTGCCCTGGCCGGCGGCCACGGGCACGAGCGCGGCGTCGCTGCGGCGGGCGAAGGCGCGGCCGAGGTGCTCCGCTATCGAGTCGAACGTCGAGTACATCACCGGCACGATCACCAGCGTAAGGAACGTGGCGAAGGTGAGGCCGGAGATGATGGCCGTCCCCATCGGCCCCCAGAACTGCGTGTTCTGGCTGCCGATCTGGAAGTTGGGGTCCCAGTCGGTGAGCAGCCCCACGAAGTCGATGTTGATGCCGAAGGTGAGGGGCACCAGGCCGATGACCGTGGTGAGGGCCGTCAGGATCAC
>JAWWAN010000551.1:0-2908 GCA_033721675.1 Rhodothermales bacterium
GACCTCGATGTGCTCGATCGCGGCCCCACGGACGGGCGGACGTTCTTCGAGCGGAATACCTCGGCCCGCCTCACCTCGCAGGCCCGGCTGGATCACGGGCTGGGCGAGGCAGCCCGAAACCTGCTCGGCGGCGACGGGCGCCTCACGCTCAAGAACAGCGTCAGCCTCTTCGCCCGCACCATCGAGGTGCCCGGCTATCGCTTTGAGGGGCGGCAGCGCGCAACCTACTCCGAGGCTTCGCTCCTCGTCGACCGCGCGGCCCACGACCTCGTCGCCGGCATCGATCTGCGCACGGACGCCTTCCGGGAAGACGCCGGCCCGCTGGACGCGGCGCGGGACTACACGTACGCGAGCGCCGGCGCCTTCGTGCAGGACACGTGGGACGCCTCGGCACGGGTCGTGGTCGAGACCGGGCTGCGGGCGGAGTACCACGACCCCTTCGGCGTCTTCGTCCTACCCAAGGGCTCGGTGCTGGTGCGGCTGACGGAGCACCTGAGCGCGCGCGCAAGCGGCGGCCTGGGCTACAAAGCGCCGACCGTCTTCCTGGAACCGTCCGAAGAACGGGCCTTCCGCGGCGTCGCCCCGCTCGGCGACGGTATCGCGGCGGAAACCTCGCGAGGCGGCAGCCTCGACGTCAACTACACCACGCTCCTCGTCGGGCGGCTGGCACTGTCTCTCAACCAGGCGTTCTACTTCACCCACCTGGAGCGCCCTCTCGTGCCAATTATCGAGGACGCCGCCGGCACGCGCGAGGGCCTGCTGCGCTACCAAAGCGCGGACGGCGCGATCCGGACGCGGGCGCTAGAGACGAATGCGAAACTGTCCCTCGACGACCTCAAGTTGTTCCTCGGCTACGTCTACCTCGACGCGCGCGCAGACTATCGGGGCGAGGAGGGTCCGCTCCCCCTCACGCCCGAACACAAGACGTACACCGTCCTCGTCTACGAGAAGCACGGAACCGGCCGCATCGGGCTGGAGGCCTACTACACGGGGCCGCAGACGCTCGAAGACGGCACGCGGACAGCGGGCTACTGGATCGCCGGCGTGATGGCCGAGCGCCGCTTCGGCCCGGCGCGGCTGTTCCTCAACTTCGAGAACCTCCTCGACACCAAGCAGAGCAACTATGCGCCCGTCGTGCTGGGGCCGCGCTCCGACCCGCGGTTCGCAGCAATCTGGGCGCCCATGGACGGATTCATCGTCAACGGAGGCGTCAAGTACACCCTGTAGATGGATGGACCGCCCGAGGCGGACCGCCGAGGAACTGCGCGCCCGCTCCCTCGACGGATGGAGGGGCAGGTGGGGCGGCCCGGCTCCTCCGTCCGGCCGGGAGTTCGCCCGGTACGGGGCACCGCTGAGGGAAGCCCGATTCGCAGAGCCGCCCCGGGGGTAGTACCTTGGAGTCGGCTGGCTACGCTTCGTCACGCGGCGCGATATCAGTTCGTGCAGGCGGGGGTGGGCGGCTCCGTTGTCCGTACTCACTCTCTGGGATCTCCCCTCCTCGTTCCCATGAGCATCACGATCCATGACGTCGCGGCGCACGCCGGCGTCTCCATCGCCACCGTGTCCCGCGTGTTGAATGGCACCTCCCCCGTCAGCGAAGCCAAGCGGCGCTCGGTGTTGGAAGCGGTAGACACCCTCGGGTACCGTCCGAATCCCGCAGCGCGCAGCCTGCTCAAGAAGCGCACGGGCGGGCTCGGGGTGCTCCTCCCCTACGTGAGCGGCGAGTTCTTCGCGGAACTCCTGAACGGCCTCGACCGGGCGGCGCAGAACCACGCCTACTTCCTGGTCGTCTCGACCTCGCACCGCCGGCCCACCGAGTTCAAGGCCGCCATGCGGGCCATGGACCGGCGCGTGGACGGCCTGGTCATCATGGCCCCCGAGCTCGACGCCCACGACGCGGAATCCATCCTCCGATCCGAGACGCCGGTTGCTTTCATCAATACGTATCTGGATGGGCTCACCCCCAATGGATGCGTCGTCGAGGTCCTCAACTTCGAGAACTTTGCGGGCTCGTATGCCCTGACGCAGCACCTGCTGGAGACCGGGCACCGCCGCATCGCGCTCATCCGGGGCCCCCGGGGCGCCGGAGACGCCCGCGAGCGCGCCCGGGGCTACCGCACCGCCATGGCCGAGGCGGGCCTCCTCGACGCCGACGCGCTGGAGTTCGAGGGCGATTACACGCAGGCGGCCGGGTATGCCGCGGCGAGCCGGATCCTCGAGACGACGCCGCGGCCGACGGCGATCATGGCCCCGAATGGCTACTGCGCGATGGGGGTCCTCAGCGCGCTCCACGGCGCCGGGGTCGACGTGCCCGGCGCGATGGCCGTGACGGGGTTCGATGGCATCACCAGCGCCCGCTATACGGTCCCGCCCCTCACCACCGTCCGGGCACCCATGCGGGATCTCGGGCTCCAGGCCATCGACCGACTTGTAACGATACTGCACGGCGCCCCCCGTGCGCAGGCACTGCGGCAGTCCGAACTTCCCGTTTCGCTGGAGATCCGGGGGTCCACCGGGGGATAGGCCGAGCGGGTCAGGCAACGGAGACTTGAAAAGGTTTTCAGGGAGACTATATTGTGGGCTCATCGACCCTGGTCAACCCCAACTCGGTGCCTCCAACATGAAACGAACGCTACCCCCCTTCGACGTCCTGCTTCCCCGGTTCGGAAGCGCGTTCCTCTATGCTGCACTCTTCCTCCTGGTGGTGGCCCTCACGACCCACACCGCACAGGCGCAGGTCGCCCTGGATACGTTCGACGACGGCGACGTGAGCAATGTCTTCACCTTCAGCGAAACCGGCGGCGGCATCGGCGTCGGGACGACCGAGGGGCAGGACGGCGCCGCCGACGCCGCCCTCTCGGTCGGCATCCTGCCTGCGGAGGCCGGCAGCTTCGCTGGCTTCGGCATC
>JAWWAN010000552.1:0-2899 GCA_033721675.1 Rhodothermales bacterium
CCGTAGGTGATCATCGCGCCCATGCCCAGGCTCAGGCTGAAGAGGGCCTGTCCCAGCGCGCTCATCACCACCGGCACCGAGAGCTTCGAGAAGTCCGGGTTGAAGAGGTACGAGATCCCGCGCCCGCTGCCTTCCAGCGTGACCGCCCGCACCGCCAGCGCCACCAGGATCACCAGCAGCAGCGGCATCAGGATCTTGGTGGCCCGCTCGATGCCGCCCGAGATGCCGCCGCGCACGACGAGGACCGTCAGCAGCAGGAACAGGCCGGTGAGCAGGATGGCTTGCAGCGGATCGCCGACGAGCTCGCCGAAGAGGGCATTGCTGGCGGCGGCGTCCGTGATCGCAGCGAAGCCGCCCGTTATCGACTTCCACAGGTACCCCAGTGTCCACCCGGCGATGACCGCGTAGAATGAGAGGATGCCGAAGCCGGTGAGCACGCCGAGGCCCCCCAGCACGGGCCACCACGTGCCTGGCACGAGCGCCTTGAAGGCCCCGACCGGGTTGCGCTCCGTGCGCCGCCCGATGCTCAGCTCGGCCAGCAGCACGGGCACGCCGATGAGGACGACGAAGAGGAGGTAGATGAGCACGAACGCGCCGCCGCCGCTCTCGCCGGCGGTGTACGGGAAGCGCCAGATGTTGCCCAGCCCGATGGCCGAGCCGGCCGCCGCCAGGATGAAGGCCAGCTTGCCGCTCCACTGTCCGCGATCCGTCGCAGAAGGTACCGTCGCCATGAAAAGAGGTGTGAGATGGGTGGATGCAGAGGGGAGAGCGCCGGGATGCGCGGGGAGGGGGCGCCGTGCGAACCGCCCCCAATAACCCCCACCGACGGCTAAAAAGCAAGAGAAGAGCGGCCGCGGCGCAGGTCAGGCGATGGGGGCCGGAGACGGCGCCGGCGCCGCGGCGGCGATCAGGTGCGCCGCGATGGCGGCCGCTCCGGCGCCGGGTGGCGCGGCCACGGGCCGGCAGACGGCGCCGCGGCGGTCCAGGGCGTGGCGGTAGGCGCCATCGTAGTAGGCGAGCAGGATGCGGCACGCGCCTTCGAGGTCGCCGCCGTGGACGGCCTGCTGTGCCTGCCGCGTGCGCAGCCCTCCGAGGCGCTTCCCGATGCAGCCGATGGCCTCCGCGAGCCGGGCCGCCTCGTGCCGGCCGTAGCCGTCCACGAGCCGCCGCACGCGATCCTCGAAGGGGACGTCGAGCAACAGCACGCGGGCGGCGCGCATCTGCGCCCAGAGGGCGGCCGGCACCACCACGCGCCCGAGGCGCCGGCTCTCATCCTCGATCCAGACCGGCCGCGCCGGGTCGAGCGCACGCCATCGGACGGCCAGCTCGTTCTCGAACTGCTCCTGGGTGGGCTGCGCGGGGCGCCCGAGGTGCCCGAAGACGGACCCCTGGTGGTTGGCGAGCGCTTCGAGGTCGAGCACCTGTGCGCCCTGCATGGCGAGGGCGTCGAGAACCTCGGTCTTTCCGGCGCCGGTCATCCCGCCGAGCAGGCACACGGGTCGTTCGAGCGCGAAGCTGCCGAGGACGAGCCGGCGGAACGCCTTGTATCCGCCCTGGAGGGTCTCCGCGCGGTGGCCGAAGAACTCCAGCAGCCACGCCACGCTCGCGCTCCGCATCCCGCCGCGCCAGCAATGGACGAGCACGTCGCCGCCGCCGGCCCACGCGTCGGCGCGCTCGGTCAGGGCACGTAGCTTCGGCCCCACCAGGTCCAGCGCGCGCAGCATCGCCGCCCGGCGCCCTGCCTGCTTGTAGAGCGTTCCGATCTCGGCGCGCTCGGCGTCTTCGAAGAGCGGCAGGTTGTGTGCGCCGGGGAGGTGCCCCTGCGCGTATTCAGCAGGCGTCCGCACGTCCAGTACGGGCCGGTGACGGCTCTGGCGGACGAACGCGGCGGCGTCGAGGGAAGCGGGCATCGGGGGAAGAAGAACAGCGGGTAGCCGGGTGCGTAAGCCACGCGTGCGGGGTGGTTCCAGCCGACGCCGCCGCCCGCCCGCATTCCATGGTCTACTCGATCCGGTGCGATGAACCGCTCGCTCGTGCTGCTCGCCGCCGCGTTGCTCTGTGCCGCCGGATGCCTGTCTGCCCCCTTCCGGATGGGCCGGGACGTGAAGACGGCGGACGCCCTCGTCGCGTTGCTGCACGAGAACGGCTTCGAGACGGACCACGTCGGCCTCGTGCGTCTGCCTCACCTGACCGAGGAGGGCCAGGCCTACCGCGTCATCGGGGCGGACGTGATTCAGGTCTTCGAGTATGCCCATGCCGAGCAGGCCGAGAGCGAGGCCCGCCGCATCGACGGGCGCCTGCTGCACCGCGCGGGCGGGGCGTATTACCACCGGGGCCGCCTCATCGTGCGCCACCTGGGCACCAATGGGAGCCTGGGCCTCGTCCTGGCCGATGCCCTGGGCCCCCGGCTCGTGTGAGCCTCGCCCGCGAACCGGGTCAGGAAGAGGGGCTGACGGGGGCTTTCAACGCAGAACGCCGCGCCAGCCCCGAAGGGTGGCGCGGCGTTCGTCTCGGCCGAGCCGCGAGGCCGGCGGAGCCGCCGACCCGCTAGAACGGCAGGTCGTCGTCCGGCGCGAACGAGTCGTTCGGGGGCGCGGTCTGCGGCTGGCGCTGGGGCGAGCGCTGCGGCTGGCCGCCCCGCGACTGCTGCTGGGGCCGGCGCTGGTCGTAGTAGTCGCCGCCGCTGTCCTGGTTGTAGGCGTCGTAGCCGCCCCCGCTGCCGCCGCCGTCCCGGCCCGAGAGCATCATCATCTCGCGGGCCTTGATCTCGGTCGTGTAGCGGGTGTTGCCGTCGCGGTCCTCCCACTGGCGCGTCTGGAGCGAGCCCTCGAAGTAGACCTGCGAGCCTTTCTTGAGGTACTCGCCGCAGATCTCGGCGAGGCGGGCCCAGGCGACCACG
>JAWWAN010000553.1:0-2898 GCA_033721675.1 Rhodothermales bacterium
CGATGTCACCCCGCCCCCCGCCGAGGGCCCGCGCCGGTTCTTGGTGGCGGTCTCGCTCATGCGCGACACCGCTACGGCCGCTGCAGGCGATAAGAAGGACGGTTCGGTGGTCCTTCGTCCGCCTCTCATCGGTGCGGCTGGCGCCATGCCCGCCTCGCTGCACACTTTGTGTCAAACTTTGCGCACCTCCTGGCGCGCGGGCGCCGTCTCGTTTCTACACGCGGCGCAGGTCCCTTTTCGATCCGCCCATTGCGCCTGTACCGGGGCCGGGTTACCTTATTTCCCCCGTCCAACCTCCTGTGAAGAATCGGCTTACCGGAGACCGGCCGGCGTCGATACCCGTTTCAGGACCTGCTCTGACGCCCTCGGGCACGTTTTTAGCGCGTAGCCTCCTGTCATCGAGAACCCACCGGGGGTTCGAGCGCGGCATGCCTTCCCCGCGTGCGCTCCCCCCGCCTCTATGAAGTATCTGCCCCTACGACAGCTCACGCGGCGCCTCCGCGGCCGCGGCGCGGCCGACTCGCGCCAGACGCTCAAAGACCGGGCGCTCGCGCAGCGGCTCTTCAAGACGTTCGAGCGCGATCTGGAGCTGGCCCGCGTGCGCGGCATCCATTTCTACGTCCGCAGCGGTACCGTCACGCTCTACGGCACGATCCGCCACGAGCTGGACCGCGACCTGCTCGTCTCCCTCGTCCGCAAGATTCCGGGCGTGAAGGGCGTCGTCGAGCACCTGCAGGTGGTCCATCCGCCCTTTCAGGACGCCGACGCCGAGTTGATGCTGCGCCTCTAGGTACTGAACAGCCACTGGGGACTGCCCACTGGGGATAGTGGCTCGAGTGGCTGGTGGCCAGCCCTCAGCCCCTTTCTCACCCCTTGCGCACCCAGGCGTTCTCGACGCGGCGGAAGCCGATATGGGCGTAGTAGCCCGCCGAGATGTCCGAGTCGCGGAGCATCAGCTCGGTGCCCTTGCAGCGGTCGAAGACCGCGTTGATGAGCGCCTTGCCGACGCCCAGCCGCTGCACGTCCGGCTCCACGGCGAGGTCGCACAGGTAGCTGAAGAGCACGCCGTCGGTGAGTACGCGCGCGATGCCCACGAGCTCGCCCTGCTGCCAGGCCGTCAGCACGAGCGAGGCGCTCTCGAACATGTGCCACACGCGCTGCGGGTCTGAGACGGGGCGCAGGAGCGGGGCGCGGCGGTAGAGCGTGATGATGCGGGCCGGCGTCAGCCCGTCCAGCCCCTCGCGGATCTCGAGGTCGATGCCCGTGGTGGTCTCTTGCATTGCCATCGTCTGGGTCCGGGGATAGTCGTTGAGGATCGGATCGGGTGCGGCCCCTCACGGTTCGGGGGGCGCGACCTCCGCCGCGCCCCCTTCGTCTCGCACCCAGCGGTGCTGTGCGGCGGCCAGGCGGACCGTCTTGGACGGCGCCCGGGCGGGATCCACCCAGGCCCGGAGGTGCCGGCCGCCGACCTCCACGAGCCACTCGGCGTGGGTGCCCAGGAACTGGCGGGACCGGAGGCGGCCCTCTACGGGGCCGTCGGCGGACGGTTGTACGTGCTCCGGCCGGACGGCCAGCACGTGGCCCGGCGGCGGCGGCTCGCCCGCAAGGCGGGTGGCCGTCGCGGCGTCCGCGACGAGGTTGCTGCCGCCCAGGAAGCGCGCGACGAAGGCCGTCTCGGGGCGCTGGTAGAGCGCCTCCGGCGTGTCTACCTGCACGATGCGTCCGGCGCGCATCACCGCGATGCGGTCTGAGAGGGCGAGGGCCTCCTGCTGGTCGTGCGTGACGTAGAGGCTCGTGGTGCCGAGTTGTTCTTGCAGCAGCTTCAGCTCGCGGCGCGTCTGCTCGCGGAGCGCGACGTCCAGGTTCGAGAGGGGTTCGTCGAAGAGCAGCACGGCGGGCTCGACGGCCAGGGCGCGGGCGAGCGCCACGCGCTGCTGCTGGCCGCCGGAGAGCTGCACCACGGGCCGCGCGCCCAGCCCGGCGAGGTCCACGCGGGCGAGGGCGGCCTCCACGCGCTGCGCGCGCTCCGCCTTCGCCACACGCCGCACTTTGAGGCCGTACGCCACGTTCTCACCCACCGTCATCGTCGGGAAGAGGGCGTAGCTCTGGAAGACCATCGCGGTGGGGCGGCGCTGGGGCGGGCGGCGCGTCACCTCCGCGTCGCCGAGGAGCACGCGGCCGGCGTCCGGCGTCTCGAAGCCGCCCACGATGCGCAGCAGCGTCGTCTTGCCGCAGCCGCTGGGGCCGAGGAGCGAGAAGAACTCGCCAGGCTCGACGGCGACGGACACGTCATCGACGGCGACGGTCGTGCCGAAGCGCTTCGTCACGCCGTCGAGGCGGATCGAGGCCAGCCGCGTCGTCTCCATGCGCGCTCGCTCCGCGATCCGTGCGTGAGGGTCAGGCCGCGACTTGGTCGAGCGCGCGCTGCACCTTCTCGGCGGCCTCCTTGAACAGAATCGCGGACTCGATCGTGAGGCCGCTCTCCTCGATGATCTGCTTGCCCTCCTCGGCGTTCGTCCCCTGGAGGCGGACGATCAGCGGCACGTCGATCTCGACGTTGCGCGCGGCCTCGACGACGCCGCTGGCGACGCGGTCGCACCGGACGATGCCGCCGAAGATGTTGACCAGGATCGCCTTCACGTTCGGGTCCTTGAGGATGATCCGGAAGCCCGCCTCGACGGTCTCGGCGCTCGCGCCGCCGCCCACGTCGAGGAAGTTGGCGGGCTCGCCGCCGGCCAGCTTGATGATGTCCATCGTCGCCATCGCCAGGCCCGCGCCGTTGACCATGCAACCGACGGTGCCGTCGAGCGCCACGTAGCTGAGGTTGTGCTCGGCGGCCTCGAGTTCCAGCGGCTCCTCCTCGGAGGCATCGTGCAGATCCGCGAGGTCCTTGTGGCG
>JAWWAN010000554.1:0-2882 GCA_033721675.1 Rhodothermales bacterium
AGCTGCCAGTCTATTACGGGCGGGCGGGCGGCTTCGTCCATCCCGCGCACAACGACCAGTGGGGGCTCGTCGTCAACGAGGCGATGGCGGCGGGGCTGCCCGTGCTCGTCTCCACGCGCGCCGGCTGCGCCCAAGACCTCGTCCACGACGGCGAGAACGGCTTCCGGTTCGACCCGGCCGACCCCGCCGCCCTGGCTCGCCTCCTGGCCCGCCTTGCCGCGCCCGAGACCGACCGCGCCGCGATGGGCCGCCGGTCCCGCGAGATCATCGCCCGGTGGTCCCCCGAGCGCTTCGCCGAGGGCCTGCACCGCGCCGCCGAGGCGGGCCGAGACCGCGCACGCCGGGGCCTGCACCCGGCTGTGGCCGCGCTGCTGCACGCGCTCCGCCTCACCGCCCGCTCCACCGACTCGTTCCACACCGTCCGCGACGCCTGACCGCCCCCATGCGCCTGCTCGTCCACGACTTCGGCGGCTACCCGTTTCCGCTCCCGATGAGCCGGGCGCTGGCGGCCCGCGGGCACACGGTGCGGCACGTCTACTGCGGCTCGCTCGCCACGACGCCCAACGACGCCCTGCCGCGCTGCCCGGACGACCCCGCGACGCTCTCCATCGAGCGGATCGACCTCGGCGAGCCCCTTGCCAAGTACGACTTCGTGAAGCGGTGGCGGCAGGAGCGACGCTACGGGCGCCTCGTCGCCCGCGCTACCGACGCCTTCGCGCCGGATGTGGTGCTCTCCGGCAACACCCCGCTCGACGCGCAGCGGCCCCTCCTGCGCACGTGCCGGCGGCGCGGCATCCGGTTCGTCTTCTGGGTCCAGGACCTGCTCGGCGTGGCGGCGCACCGCCTCCTCCGCGCGAAGATCCCGGTGGTGGGCGACGCCGTGGGGCGCTACTACACGGCCCTCGAACGCCGCCTGCTGCGCCGCAGCGACGCGGTGGTCTGCATCACCGAGGACTTCGTGCCCCTCCTGACCCGGTACGGCGTCGACCCCGCGCGGCTGCACGTGGTCGAGAACTGGGCCGTCCGCGAGGACACCCCGCCCCGCCCCAAGGCCAACGCGTGGGCGCGCAGGCATGCCCTGGCCGACGCGTTCTGCTTCCTGTACTCGGGCACGCTCGGGATGAAGCACAACCCGGCGCTCCTCCTGGCCCTCGCCGACCGCTTCCGGGATCGGCCCGAGGTGCGCGTCGTCGTCGTCTCGGAGGGGCTCGGGGCGGAATGGCTGCGCGAGCGGCCGCGCGAGAATCTCGTGCTGCTTCCCTTCCAGCCCTACGACGCCCTCCCCGGCGTGCTCGGCACCGCCGACGTCCTGACGGCCGTCCTCGAACCCGATGCCGGCGTGTTCTCGGTCCCGTCCAAGGTGCTCACCTACCTGTGCGCCGAGCGGCCGCTGCTCCTGGCCGTGCCGCCGGAGAACCTCGCGGCGCGCATCGTACAGCGCGAGGCGGCCGGCCTGCTCGCCGCCCCCACCGACGCCGACGCGTTCCTCGCCGCCGCCGAACGCCTCTACGCCGAGGCCGACCTCCGCCGCCGCCTCGCCGCGAACGCCCGTCGCTACGCCGAGCGCGCCTTCGACCTCGACGCCATCACCGACCGCTTCGAGCAGATCCTCAACGCCGCCCGCTGACCTCCGCTTCCATGCCCGCCCCCCTCCACATCCTCGGCCGCTTCCCGCCGCCCATCGACGGGCAGACGATGGCGACGGAGCGGCTGGCCGGGTTGCTGGCCGACGCCTACGCGGTCCGCCGCCTCAGCACTTCGGCGCCGGAGAGCGACCACGTGAAGGCGGACGTGCGGCTGCGGCTCGGGCGCGTGCGGCATTACCTGCGGCTGCGGCGCCGGCTGCGGGCGGCGCTGGCCGAGGCGCCCGCCGCGCCGGTCCTCTGGGCCTCTATCTCGCCCGCCCCCCTCGGCCACCTGCGGGACGTGGCGGCGACGCTCCCCGCCTTCGCACCCGGCCAGCCTGTCCACGCCGTCGTCCACCGGGGCGACTTCGACCGCGTCTTCCGCCACCCGCTCACGGCGGCGACGGCCCGGCGCCTCGTGCGGCGGCTGCGCGGCGTGGTCTTCCTCACCAACGCCCTCGCCGACGCGTGCGCCCCCTGGATCCCGGATGCGCAGCGCGTCGTCATCCCCAACACCATCGACGAGGCCGTGCGCTGCACCGAGGGCGAGGTGGCCGAAAAGCAGGCGCGGCGCGCGGCGCGCGAGGAGCTGCGGCTCCTCTTCCTCAGCAACATGATCCCCTCGAAGGGCTACCGCGATGTGCTAGGGGCCCTCCCGCGCCTCAGGGCCCAGGGCCTCGCCGTGCGGGCCGACTTCGTGGGGCGCTGGGAAAACGACGCCGACCGGGCTGCCTTTGAAGCGTTCGTGCGGGCCGAAGGGCTGGCAGAGCACGTGATCCACCACGGCGGCGTGCGCGACCGCGCCACGATCCGGCGGCTGTATCTGGAAGCGGACGTCTTCCTGCTGCCCACCTACTATCCCACCGAGGCCCAGCCGCTGACGATCCTCGAAGCGCTCAACGCCGGCACGCCCGTGGTGGCGACGCGGCACGCCGGCATCCCGGAGATGGTGCGCGAAGGAGAAGAAGCGCTGTTCGTCCCCCCCCGCGACCCGGAGGCCGTCGCGGAGGCCGTCGTGCGTCTGGCGGATACCGACGCGTGGGCCGGCTTCTCCGCCCGCGCCCGCCGCCGCTTCGTAGACGCCTTCAGCCCGGAGGCGGTGCGGCAGCAGTGGCTCGCCCTGTTGATTGGAGCGTGATGACGATCGATTGATGATGATCGATTGATGATGATCGATTGATGATCGCAGAAGGGGGGTCTCCCATTCGATGCGAGACAGCACATTCTCAAATCGTCATTCTTCAATCGTCAATCTCC
>JAWWAN010000555.1:0-2870 GCA_033721675.1 Rhodothermales bacterium
ATCGTGGCCGGCCCCTGCAGAGTGGGGAAGGCCGAGCGCGCGCCGAGGTAGGTCCACCGCGCCTCGGCCTCGCCGGAGAGGATCTCGTAGTCCAGCCCGGCCTGTTCACGCACGGTCTGGACGAGCCGGGCGCGGTTGGCGGCGTCGCGCGAGGCGCTCGTGCCCGCCACGACGATGCGCTCCGCTCCCCACTGTGCAGCCCGCTCGCGATGCGCCTTCAATGCGTCGATGAGCCGGTGAAGCGCAGCCTCGCGGATCTCCCCGCTCGCGTCCACCCCCTCGCCCAGCCGCACGAATCGCTCCGCTTCGTGCACCACCTCCAGCGTCCCGTCCGGCCGGCCGCGCGCCACCAGCAACAGCGCCGTGTTGGTGCCGACGTCGATGGTGGCGAGCGTCATCGCGCCGTGCTACGCGGCCCCCTCGGCCAGCACCACCGCCCACCACGCCCCTTCGTCTCCTTCCCGTACGGGGGCGAGGCCGTGTGTGGCGGCAGCCTCCAGCATCCGCTCGCGGTCGGTGGTGAGCAGCCCCGCCAGCACGATCCGGGCGCCCGGTGCGGCTTTCAGGGCAAGGTGTGGCATCACCCCGAGCAACACGTTCCGGTTGATGTTGGCCAGGAGCAGGTCGAACCCATCCTCCGCGACGGCCTCGATGGCGCCTGCCACGAACGTCGCCCGCTCGCTGACGCCATTGAGGTAGAAGTTCTCGACGGCGTTCTGCTGTGCCCAGGGATCGACGTCGAAGGCCACGGCGGTCTGGGCTCCCAGCTTCAGCGCCGCGATGGCCAGAATGCCGGTGCCCGTGCCGGCGTCGAGGACGCGCTCTCCCCCCCGCACGAGCGCCGGCAGAAATTGCAGGGCCAGGCGCGTGCTCTCGTGGTAGCCGGTGCCGAAGCTCATCTTGGGGTCGATTTCCAGCAGGATCGCACCCTCGTGGCCTGCCGGAAGATCGGCCCAGGTCGGCTTGACGAGGAACGGCCCGACGCGCAGCGGCTGGATGGTCTCCTCCCAGCGCCGGTTCCAGTTCTGCGGCGGGTGGACGCACTCCTCGACGGGCACCGCCAGCCCATGGGAGCGCAGCCACAGCTCGATCTGCTCGCGCTTGACGCCATCCCAGCGGGGCGACGGGATGAAAGCCCGGACGAAGCCGTCGTCCTGCTCGAAGACGTCGAAGTCGAGATCCCCCAGTTCGGCGATGAGAAACTCCTGCAGGGGGCCCTCGACGTAGACTTTCAGCTCGACCGTGTTCTTCATCCTTCCATCCTCCGCAAGGCCCTCGTCCTTCTCAAGTAGCGGGCTGCGGGGATCGAATGCAACGGCGGACCGGAATGTTACGGGCGCGGCGCCTCTTCAGGCAGCCGCCGGATGGTCATCCCCCACCGTTCCGGGCGGTCCGGGCCGTCGGAGCCGAAGTCCCCGAAGAAGTGCGAGTTGTCGGTGACGAAGTACGCCATATAGCGCCCGGCGGGCAGTTCCACGACGCCTTCGAAGGCGCGGTTGCGGGCGTTGCCGCCGGCGGGTTCGGTGTTATCCCAGGTCATCGCCCAGACCCGCTCGCCGCTCGCCGCGTCCTCGATCCACCCGTAGTCGTAGGATTCGTAGCGAGCGATCTCGCCCAGGGCGCTGATCGCGAGGCGGGCGGGCGCCTCCAGCCGGAAGAGCATCTTCCGCTGCTGGTTGCGCCCTTGCTGCTCCCAGCGTACGATCTCGGTGCCGGCCTCCTCCGGGGCCGGCGGTGGGGCCGGCGGCTGCGGAGCATCCGCCGTGGCGCGTGGGGCGGCGGTGGGGTCGAGGAGCAGACGGAACGCGTCGTCATCGAGCGCCGGCTCCACGGGGAAGAGGGCAGCCCCCCAGCGCTCCTCGTAGTCCGGCGCGCCCGAGTTCCAGTCCCCGAAGGCGTGCGACCCGTCGGTCTGGTAGCGGAACGTGTAGACGCCCGGCTCGAGCCGGAGGAAGGCGACTTCTACGCGGTTCTTCTCCGCGCCGCCCGCGTGGTTGGAGCCTTCCCAACTCATCTGCCAGACCGTCTGGCGGCGCTGAGGGGCCTCGCGCAGCAGCTCGGCATAGTCGTACTCGTCATCTCGGCCCGTAATCTCGCCGAGGCTGTAGACGACCACATGCAGCGGCCGACGCACCTCGAAGCGCTGCATGCGCTCGGCATCGTCCGGGACGCGGGTGAAGCTGACGAGGGGTTCGCGCGCGGTCCAGGGATCGAAGGGACGGACGACGGAGGGATCGTCGAAGGTCATGGCGAGGCCCCAGCCGTAGGGATCGAAGGGGGGGTTGCCACGCCAGGATCCGTACGCGTGGCGGCGATCCGTCTCGGCGACGGCGCGGTAGGTTCCAGGCGCCAGCTCGACGGTGCCGGTGAAGCGGCGGTTGCGGGGCAACCCGCCGGCGGGCTCGGTGGCGGCTTCCGCGAAGGACCAGACGCGCTCGCCGGTCATCGCGTCCTCGATCCAGCTTACATCGTGGGGCTCCCCGCCCAGTTCACCGAGGGCGTAGAGGTGCGCCGTGGTGGGCGCGTCGAGTTCGAAGAGATAGGTGGCGTGCTGGGCGTTGCGCATCGGCGCGGAGGCCCAGACCGCGCCGGGCCAGGCGCCAGGCCGCGCCGCCTCCGTGCCCGAGAGGGCGGCTACGGGTGCCTCGTCGGCGGTCGGCCGCACGACCAGGCGCCAGCCGTCGGCGTCGTCGTACCAGCGGGTCCGGCGCAGCGAGGCGTCGAACTCGCCCCCGTAGCCGGCGAAGTAAGCGTCGTAGATACCGGGATCGAGGATCAGGGTGTCGCGGGTACGGACCAGCGTGCCGCGCATCCGCTCGGCCGGCGCGCCCTCCTGATGCCACGCCACCGAGCGATCCTCCCGGCGAAGG
>JAWWAN010000556.1:0-2863 GCA_033721675.1 Rhodothermales bacterium
CAGGTGGGCACCAGGAACTGCACGCTCCCGGCCGTCACGGGGCCGCCGAAGGCGGCACGCCCGTCCCCGATGCGGGGGGCCTGCTGGATCGTAGCCTCGAACCATACCCCTTCGAGATCCTGGTACTCGAAATAGCCGCTCACCGTCTGCGCGGCCTGGACGGCGAAGGCGATCTTGCCGGCGTTTTCCCCGGCGCGGAAGCGGACGTCCGCCGTCGCGGAGCCTCCGCTCAGTGCGTCCGCCGCAGCGGCCAGCCGTAGCGCCGGCGGCTCCGCGCCGACGAGGGTGCCCTCGTCCGTGCAGCCGGCGAGCATGACGAGCACCAGGGCGGTGCACGCGGCGTGGGTGAGATACTGTACCTGCTTCATCATCGATCCTCCCTCCCTCTCTGGGTGATTCTGGGGGTGGCAGCAGCGCGGCGTCTCTCCGTGCGGCCCTGCAAGGCCGCCGCCGCACCGCCGATGCATGCAGCACGCTGCCACATGCCGCGCACCCGGTGCCACTCCCGGAAACCCCTACCCGTCCAGCAAGAAGCTGATCTTGGTGACGTTATGATTTCCAAGCAGCGCGGGCGCTGCGTTCGAGAAGCCGGACGACAAAGGCAGTGCCAAAGTGGCGGTATCGCCCCCTGGGCCTCAGAATGGGAGGTTCGGGCCGGCCCGCCGGTCCCTGCGCACCCCGCCTCTTCGTCCTGCCGCCGCCGGGCGTCGCTGCGGATTTCACAACGCTGTGAAATACGTTCACACTCACCAGGTGGGAGGTACGGCTCTTGGGACTTGAATCCCGGCGCACCATGGACTATGCTCCTATGTTAGACCTGATAGTAGCCGCCTCTCTCTCCCTTCGGCCTGGTTCGCTCCTGCCTGCTCTGCGTAATGAGGATCTTTGCCTTCGCGGCTGCTGTGCTCCTGACTGGTGCAGGATGCCTCGGCGACGCACCCCACGACAATCCCCTCGATCCGCGGTCGGATGCGTTCGAAGACGAGGGCGCGCTCACCGGGCAGATCACGACCCGCGCCGCCGAGCCCGTGACCGATGCCGAAGTGCGGCTCGTGCCGCCCACGACGGTCACGCTGCCGGCGCTGGTCACACGGACCGACGCGCAGGGCCGCTTCCGCTTTGCCGGCGCCCCACGCGCGGACGGCTACCGCGTCGAGGTCGTACGGGACGGCTTCGCCCCGGAGGCGATGACCTCCGTGAGCGTACGCGCCGGGCGGACCGAAGAGCTCGGGCCGGTCGTGCTCAACGCCCTCCCCGTCTTCACCACCGTGCAGCTTCGCACCCTCCATATCAGCCGATGGTGGCCCGAGAACGACCTGTTCTTCCTCGACCTCGACGCCACCCTCGACGACGCCGACGGCCTCAACGACGTCGACGCCGTCCGCTTTACCGTGCCCGGCCTCGGCTTCGCCGTCGCGCTCGAAAACCGGGGGGACGGGCGGTATGCCCGCACCGTCGAGGCAGACTCGCTGCCCGCGCGCAGCCTCCAGGCCCTCGTCGGCGCCGACCTCCGCCTGACGGCCGAGGACCGGAGGGGCGGCACGGCCGCCGCCGCGCCGGCCCTCACCCGCGTCATCGAGGCGACGCCCGTCGCCTCGGCGCCGCAGGGCCTCGCCCTCACCGAGAGCGACCGCCCGGTGCTCCAGTGGGAGCCCGCCGCCGTCTCGTTCGTCTTCACCTACCGGGTCGATGTCTTCCGCGACGACGCCAACCGCGCCGTGCGCGTGGCCACCCTCGACGGCCTCCCCGCGGCCGCCACCGAGGTCCAGCTCCCGGACCCGCTCCCCTCGGGCACCTACTTCTGGACCGTCTCCCTCGTCGACGCCTTCGGCAACCGCAGCCGCTCGAAGGAGGCCGGCTTCCGCATTCCCTGACGCCGCATGCCCGCTCCCGATACGGACCGCGCGCCGCTGGAGGCGCTCTCGGCCATCGCGCTCGAAGTCAATACGCTGCAGGAGCCCCAGACGCTGCTGGAGAAAGTGCTCGCCATCGCCATGGAGACCCTCGGCGCCGAGCGCGGCTTCGTGCTGCTCACCGACGACGACGCCCCCGAGGGCTTCGCCGTCCGTGCCCGCCGCAACTTCACCGAAGAGCAGCTCGGCGACGTCGTGCGGCTCTCCACGAGCGTCGTCTACGAAGTGCTGCGCAGCGGCGAGCCCGTGCTCGTCTATGAAGCCGTCGAGGACGACCGCTTCGGGGCCGCCAAGAGCGTGGTCCTCCAGCAGATCCAGAGCATCGCCTGCGTCCCCCTCCGCCTCAAAGACCGCCAGATCGGCGCCATCTACCTCGACAGCCTCACGCAGCGCGCCCGCTTCACCCGGGATCACCTGCCCTTCCTCGCCGCCTTCGCCAACCAGGCTGCCGTCGCCATCGAGAACGCCCACCTCTACCAGGCCCTCCGGGACGAAAACCGGCAGCTCCGCAGCGAGGTGCAGCGCCTCCACGGCTTCGACGAGATCATCGGCCAGAGCGCCCGGATGCGCGAGGTCTTCGACGTCCTCTCCCGCGTGCTGGACACCGACGCCACCGTGCTGGTCGAGGGCGAGAGCGGGACCGGCAAGGAGCTCGTCGCCCGCGCCATCCACTACAACGGCCACCGCCAGGACAAGCCCTTCGTCGCTATCTTCTGCGGGGCGCTCTCCGACGAGCTCCTCGAAAGTGAGCTCTTCGGTCACAAGAAGGGATCCTTCACCGGCGCCGCCGCAGACAAAAAAGGCCTCTTCGAGGCGGCCGACGGCGGGACGGTCTTCCTCGACGAGGTGGGCGACCTCAGCCCCCGCCTCCAGACCTCGCTGCTGCGCGTGTTGCAGGCGGGCGAGATCAAGCGCGTGGGCGAGACGCACACCCGCACCGTGGACGTCCG
>JAWWAN010000557.1:0-2857 GCA_033721675.1 Rhodothermales bacterium
CCACCCCCGGAGGCGTCCCCACGGCCTCCCCTGATCCCCCCGCGGCATGACGGATACCATGCTGGCCTTCCTGGCCATGATGATGATGATGTTCTTCGCGCTGAACCAGAACCGCGCGACGGTGCAGGGCCAGCAGCACGCGGCCAGCACCGAGATGGAGGTGATGGCCCACGGCATCGCGTCGGAGACCATGCAGTTCATCGCCACCCACCCGTTCGACGCGAACATCAGCGGCAGCCGCCCGCAGAACACCACCACCGACGACCTCACCCCGCCGGGCGAGTTCGGCTCGGGCCGGTACTGCGAGCGCGGCAACGACGAGTGCGAGGACATCGACGACTTCAACCAGATGCAGCCGGACACGCTGCACTTCACGATGGGCGTCGACGCCAACGGCGACCCCATGACGTTCCCCTTCATGGTGACCGCGCGCGTGGCCTACGTCGATGCCGACGGCAACGAGAGCGCCGAGCCGACCTGGACGAAGGAGGTGACGATCCTCGTGGACCAGGTGGCTGAGGAGGGGGGCAAGAAGTACCTGCTGCGCCCCGTCGTGAAGACCCGGCGCTTCTCCCCGCAGTGGTAGGCCTTTTCAGCCGGTAGCAGGCGGTATCCCCGTAGCCGGCCGCAGGACCCTGTCTCCCCAACAGGCTTTGAGGATCCCCCCATGGTGTACATCGACCGCATCACCGCGATGGTGATCTCGACCATCCTCGTGTTGATGGGCTTCACCGTCCAGCACCGCGCCAAGCACTCGGCCGTCGAAGGCACGCTGCTCTACGTCACCAAGACGCAGACGCTCACCCTCCTCCACATGCTCGAGAACGACCTCGCCTCCATCGGCTACGAGACGCCGCCGGACGAGGACGCCATCCTCGGCTACCAGGTCCGCCCAGCGGACGACATCCTCGAATCGATGGAGTTCTGGGGGCTCTGGCGCGAGACCGAGCAGAGCGCCCCCGCCCGCGCCCGGATCCGGTACACGGTCGCCCTCGCAGACTCGGCGAAGATCCAGGGCGAGATGGTGCCCCTCTTCCGGCTCACGCGCGAGGTCAATACGGGCGGCGGGTGGAGCGAGCAGGGCCACAGCCCGCCCACGCTGACGAGCCTCGCCATCGACCTGCTGAACGAGAACAACACGCCGGTGGCCCCGGAGCAGGCCCGCCACGTGCGCGTGCGCCTCGTCAACGGCGTCGTACCCCCCCTCGCCGAATCCCTCGACGCCGCCAAGCGCGAAGCCGTCCCCACCGGCTATCGCAAGCTGTACACGACGGTGCTGCTGAGTCCCTCGAACCTGCGCGGCTACCAGATGTGATTTCTGGCTGGCCTATCCCCCCTGAGCAACCTACCACGGAGGTCCCCCCATGGGTAAAGGCGTCTTTCTTCTCCTCGGCGCGGCCATGTTCGGCGCCACGGCGCTGATGTACGGCGCCAAACAGAGTGCCTTCGAGTCTGAAGAGCAACAGAGCGAATACGAGTACACCGTCGTCGCCCGCGACATCGCCGAGAGCGGCCACGACGAGGCGCTGAGCGCGATCCGCCGCCAGCTGATGGCCTCCAAAGGCACGCAGCAGGACGTCGGGATGCTGGGCGGCGCCTACGACCGCGTCATCGCCGAGAACACGTACGGCGACCTCGACGTCGAGGTGGAGGGCGTCTACCGGGACGCTCGCCACCGGCTCCGCTCGAACGTCATCTTCGTGGCGTCCCAGCCGGCCGCGCTCGCCCTGAGCGACGACGAGGTGGACGCCGACGCCTCCGGCAGCACGTTCGTCTCCGGCATGGACCGCCGCGCGCCGTCGCGCGGCAGCGGCAGCGGCTTCACGCGGCCCGTGCGCGCCCTCCTCACCGACGACCTCCACGCCCAGAGCGTCCGCGAGGCCTTCACCAACGCCCAGGCGGTGGGCGAGGGCAACGAGGACGGCACGGCCGACCAGCCGAGCGTCTACGGGGGGGTCGAGAAGGACGTCTACGAGGCCCTCTACCAGGAGGCCCTCCCCCGCGCCGACCTCCGCATCGACTCGTCGCTGGGCGTCGATTCCCGCATCGCGCTGCTGCGCGGCGCGGCCGCCACCTCCAGCCCCGGCCAGCCGGTGATCGTGCGGGCGCTGGGCGATCTGCTCATCACCCAGCCGGTGCAGGGGCACGGGCTCCTCATCGTCGAAGACGGCGACCTCAACGTCGCCAGCGACGGCTTCAACTGGGAGGGGATGGTGCTGATGCGCAAGACCCAGGTAGACACCACCCGCATCCATCTGCGCAACGACGCCCGCGTCCACGGCAGCCTCGCCTCGTACAGCCTCGGCGGCGGCGGCACCGTGGACGACTGCGCCGCCGACTTCGAGATCGACGGCAACCGGACCGTCGTGCAGGACAGCTTCCGCGTGAAGATCACCGTGCTGGGCGCCGCCATCAGCTACGGCGGCCAGTACGACATGCCCGTCACCACCAAGATAATGATGGACGGGCAGACGTATCAGCCCTTCGGCCCCTGGGACAACCCGATCACGGGCAACGTCAATACGGGAAACAGCGGAGCCACCTACACCTGGGAGCCCGACGAGGTCTTCCCGCCCGGCACCAGCCTCCGCGTCGACGGCCGGTCCTGGCGCAAGCGCAGCTCGCGCTATAGCGGTAACCGCACGAGCCACTGGCGCACCCACATGCGCAAGGATTCGGATACCGTGGATGACCAGCTCGCCGTCCTGCGCGACGACGATTCCGTCCCCAACGTCGGCGGCTACATGGGCCAGAACTCGGCCGAGGAGTTCGTGGCGGAGTACATCGACATGGACGCGCGCAGGATGACGATGGACGCCGGACAGTCCATCTACCTCTTCGAGCTGGGCATGAACAA
>JAWWAN010000558.1:0-2845 GCA_033721675.1 Rhodothermales bacterium
CACCCATCGAGGACCTCGAAGCCCGGATCTCGCCGGACGGCACGATGCTCGCCGTGGCCCGGGGCTACCGCACCATGATGCGCCACGCGAACATCTACGGCGATGTGGTGACCGCGAACGCCGACCTCTACGTCGCGTCGCTCTCCGACCTGCCCGTCGAACCGCTTCGGCAGCTCACCTCTGACCACTCCTCCCTCAACGGCCTGGCCTGGACGCCCGACAGCCGCGAGATCGTCTACGCCTCGGATCGCGTCCACGACTACAATAACCTGCGCCTGTGGCGCGTGCCGGCCGCCGGCGGGCCGTCCGTGCAGATCCCCACGCGCGGCGACCGCATCATCTTCCCCGCCGTCTCGCCCGATGGCCGGCTCCTGGCCTACGTGGAAGGCATGCTGAACCGCGACGTCGTCTGGCGGTATGCGCTCTCCGGTACGGATAGCGTGGCGGCCCCGCCTGAACGCCTGATCCAGTCCTCGGCGGACGAAATGAGCGCCGAGTATTCGCCGGACGGGCGGCGCATCGTGTTCGCCTCGCGCCGCAGCGGCAACGACGAGATCTGGGCGTGCGACAGCGACGGCAGCAACCCGGTGCAACTGACGTTTCTGGAGGGGCCGCGCACGGGCACGCCGCGCTGGTCGCCCGACGGCCGCTTCATCGCCTTCGACTCCTACCCGCTGCCCGAAGGCAAACCCCGCCTCTTCGTCATCCCGTCCGACGGCGGCACCCCGCGACGCGTCGGGCCGGATTCGCTCAACCTCGGCGCGCCCTTCTGGTCGGGAAATGGGCAGTGGCTCTACAGCGGCATCTGGAAAGTGCCCGTCCACGGCGGGCGGCCACTCCGGATACTCCCGGAAGGCAGCGGTACCCGGGAATCACCGGACGGGCAGTGGCTCTACTACTACACCAGCGGGACGGACACGCTCGGCAGCTTTGCGATCTGGAAAACGCCGATGGACGGCGGTAATGCCGAGCTGGTGCTGGACAACATCCGCGCCAATGCCTGGCGCGGGTGGGTCATGTTCGACGACGGCCTCTACTTCATGGACTGGAACGACGAACGGGAGAGTTTCAGCTTCAAGTTCTTCGATTTCGCCACAGGCACTACGAAGATTCTCACGCAGGTACCGCAATACGGGCACTATTTTCACGTCTCCCCGGACCGCGAGTACCTGATCGCCTTTCGTCACGAAGGCGGCGGCGTGGACCTCGTGGCGCTGGAGAACTGGCGCTAACGGCCGCGCGGCGTTCAGCCGTAGGCGCGGAGCGTGGCGCCGTTGAGGGCGGCGCCGGCATCGGTGCAGAGGTAGAGCGCGAGGTCCACGAGGTCCGCCGCTTCCACGCCCTCGCCGTCCTCCTCGTAGAGGATCGTCGACGGCGCGATCGCGTGGGCCGTCAGGCCCGTTCCGTCGAACTCCTCGGCGGCGGCCTCGACGAGCCGCACCACGCCCGCCTTGGCCGCTGAGTACCCGTACTGCTCGGCGCGCCCCCGGTCTGCCCCCTGGGCGGAGGCGAACGCGATGAGCCGCCCGCCGCGCATGTGCCGGGCCGCCTCGCGGAAGCACAGGAACGCCGACGTCAGGTTGAGGTCCACCAGCTTCCGGAAGTCGGCCAGGCTCGTGGCGAGAAGGGAATCTCCGGCCCAGGTGCCGACGGTGTGGATCACCGCGCCCGGCGCGCCGAGCGTGTCCGTGACCTCCGCGAAGAGCGCGGCCACCGCCTCTTCATCCGTCATGTCCGCACCGAACGGCTGGCCGGCGGCCCCGGCGGGGAAGGGCGTGCGGGCCGCGTCGCGGCCGACGGCGGCGAGCGTGGCGCCGTGGGCGGCGAACCCCTCGGCCATGCGCTGCCCCAGCCGCCCTCCGGCCCCGGTGACGACGACGACGGTCTCTGCGAGCGAATCGGACATCGGCTTACGTGTGCTGCGGCGTTGGCGTGTAGTAGAAGCGGTCTCGCTCAGTCTGCCGACGACGTGTGGTCGTGGACGACGCGCCAGCCCTCGGCGCGCTTCTCGAAGAGGAGCGTGAAGAGCCCGGACGGTTGATCCGCGACCCGGTCGAGCCGCCAGGCGCCGAAGACGAGCGCGTAGCGCGGCGAGAGCACGCGGATCTCGCGCAGATCGAACGAGAGCGTGCCCATCGCGGCGCGGTCCGGGTAGCTCCGGCGGTAGCGGTCGAGCGTCGTCTGCCAGCCGGTCTGCACGGATCCGCCCGAGGCGAACCGCAGCGAGTCGGACCGGGCGTAGCCGTCCATGAAGCCCTCGACGTCGCCCGCGTTCCAGGCCGCCACCTGGCGGTCGAGGACGGCACGGACGGCGGCGCGCGCCTCGGCGGGGCCGGCGGTGGGGGCTGCCGTGCGGCAGGCCGCGAGGCCGCCCGCCAGCAGGGCCGCCAGCAGAAGAAATCGAGACATCCGGGAGGGCGTCGGGTGGGACCTTGAAGGATGCTGGAAAGTACGAGCCGGGAAGAACAAAACCGTAACCCTGCTGTAACAGCGACCCCCGGGAAATCGGGGCCGGGTTGTGGCGTTCTTTTTGCGCTTGCAGCCCCGGAGCCGCCGTGCTAGCTTGCGCGTGGGCTCCCCAACCCGCCCGCGCCTCTACCGGAGGCAGGGCCGAAAAACTCATCGAGACGAAGCAACGCGGCGACTGCGTATCGGCACTTCTTGCTACCACCGTCTGATCCGATGTCTACTGCTACGCGATGCCGCCGCCGGCGACGAGCCGGGGTGCATCGGTGGTCTACGCAGCCGCTAACGAGAAAGAGACAAGGGAGTGCAGCAGGAGCGCGTCTCGACAGGAATCCGTGAGGTCCGCCCACCCGAGGGCCGCCCGTTGCGCCGGCTCGGC
>JAWWAN010000559.1:0-2833 GCA_033721675.1 Rhodothermales bacterium
CGCGGAGGAGCGCACCGTCGGCGCCGGAGATGCCGGCTGTGGGAACGCCTGCCGCCTGCCCCTGCGCCACCAGCCGCGCGTTGACGGCCCCGCGCATCGTCCACAGGGCGAGGTCGAGGTCGAGGTCGGTCGTCACGCGGCGGCCCTGCACGATGCGAGGTTCGTGGCCGAGCCGGCGGGCGAGGTCCGTCGCCTGCGCGCCGTCGCCGTGCACCACGACGACGGCCGTGGCGGCGCGCAGCCGCTGCACGCCCTCCCAGAACGCCGCCAGCGCGGCGGGCCGCTCCATCAGCGCCCCGCCCATCTTGACGACGGTCACATCGGAAGAAACAGAAGGCATCGGCAGCGGGGCGGTCGAGCGCTACAGATCCCAGAGCCATTCGAGGATGGCTTTCTGAGCGGGCAGGCGGAAGGCGGCCTGGAGCAGGTGGATCGACCGTTCTCCGTCGAGCACGGCGTCGTCCACGACGACGTTGCGGCGGACGGGGAGGCAGTGCATGAAGGCGGCTTCGCGGGTGCGCTGCATCAGTTCCGGCGTCACCCGCCATCCAGCCAGACCCCTGCGGAGCGTCGCCTCGCGGGCGGGCTCCTCGTACGCCAGCGGGCCGCCCCACGCCTTGGCGTAGACCACGTCGGCATCGTCGAAGGCATGGGCCTGCTCGGTGGTCTCCTCGACGGTCGCGCCCCGGTGCGCGGCGTATTGGCGGGCCTGGTCCATCACGCCGGCGTCGAGCCCGTAGCCTTCGGGGCGGGCGACGGTGACGTGCATGCCCAGCCGGGCCGCCGTGAGCACGGCCGAGTGGGGCACGGCCATGGGGAGCGCCTTCGGGTGGTAGGCCCACGTCAGCACGAAGCGCCGGCCCGCCACCTGCCCGTCGAAGTGGTGCATCAGCGTGGCGGCGTCGCCGAGGGCCTGGCAGGGGTGATAGAAAGCGGATTCCAGGTTGATGACGGGCACCGTGGCGACGGCGGCCACGGTGTGCAGCATCGTCTCGGAACGGTCCTGCGCATAGTCGATCAGGGAGGCGAAGGCCCGGATGGCGAGCGCGTCGTAGTAGCGCGAGAGGACGCCCACGGCGTCGCGGATGTGCTCGGCCTCGGCGCCGTCCATCACCGTGCCGTCGCCCCAGGCGAAGCCCCAGGTGCCCTCGCCGGGCGTCAGCGTGGTGGCGTGGGCACCGAGCTGCACGGCCGCCAGCTCCATCGAGGTGCGGGTGCGGAGCGACGGGTTGAAGAACAGCATCGCGAGGCTCTTCCCCCGCGCAGCATCCGTCCAGGTGCGGTCCCGGTGGTGGCGGAGGGCGGCTTCGATCTGGGTTTCCCAGACGTAGTCTTCGACGAGGTGCCAGTCGATCAGGTGGCGGGGCATAGGCGATGGGGAGGTCGAGGAGGATGAACCGGATACGGGGAGTGCGCATGGAGCACAGGCCACGGGCGGGCCGCCTCGTCGAGGAACGGCCCACGCGGGATCCGTAGCCTGCGGTCTCTGCGATGCATGTCAGACGGCGGCCGGGGTTTCGTGGAGCGCGGCGTCGAGCGCCGTGGCGAAGGCGTCGAGGTCGCCGGGGGTGGTGGTCAGCGGCGGCATCAGGCGGATCACATGGGGGTCGCCGCTGCCTCCGGCGAGGACGCCGTGGGCGCGGAGGGCCGCGAGGACGGGCTTCGCCGGGCGGCCGAGCACGAGGCCGAGCAGGCACCCCCGCCCGCGCACCCCGAGGCCCAGCGCCCCGGCGACCTCGCGGATCCCCGCCTCGATCGCGGCGGCGCGTGGCATCAGCGCGTCGTCTCGGATCGTCGCCAGGGTCGCTTCGAGGGCCGCCATGGCGAGGGGGCTGCCGCCGAACGTCGAGCCCTGGTCGCCGGTCTCCACGCCGGCGGCGACGGCGTCGCTGGCGAGCACCGCGCCGACGGGCACGCCCGAGCCGAGGCTCTTGGCGAGCGTGATCAGGTCGGGCCGCACGCCGAGCGCTTCGCTGATCGAGAACGTGCCGGTGCGCCCGACGCCCGTCTGCACCTCGTCGAAGATCAGCAGGGCGCCGTGGCGGTCGCACGCGGCCCGCAGCCGCTCGAAGTATGCCGGCGGCGCCTCGACGATGCCGGCCATGCTCTGGATCGGCTCCAGGATCACGGCGGCTACATCCGCCTCGGCAGCCAGGGCGTCCTCCGCCGCAGCGGCGTCGCCGAAGGGGACGAAGCGGGTGGGCGCGAGGACGGCCGCGTAGGGATCGCGGTAGTGCGGGTTCCAGGTGGCGGCGAGGCTGCCGAGCGTGCGCCCGTGAAAACCGCCTTCCATCGCCACGATGCCCGAGCGCCCGGTGGTCTTGCGGGCGAGCTTGAGCGCCGTCTCGTTGGCCTCCGTACCGGAGTTGCAGAAGAAGGCATGCCCCAGCCCGCCGGGCGCCATCGCGGCCAGCAGCGCCGCCGCCCGGGCGCGGACGTCGTTGTAGGCGACGTTCGAGTAGAAGAGCAACCGGCCCGCCTGCCGCCGCACGGCCTCGACCACGCGCGGCGGGGCGTGGCCGAGCAGCGTCACGCAGTGGCCGCCGTAGAAATCGAGGTAGCGGGTCCCGTCGGCGTCCCACACGGATCGGCCCTCGCCGCGCACCAGGGCGAGGGGGAGCTTGGCATACGTGGGGATCTGGAAGGCATCCTCCAGGCGGCGGATCTCGTCGGTCGTCATGGCGCCGGGGTGGGATGGAGCCGGGGGCCTGCGAGGAGGCCGGCGATCTCGGGTAGGCCGAGCAACAGGTTGAGGTTCTGCACGGCCTGGCTCGCGGCCCCCTTCAGCAGGTTGTCGAGCGCGAAGCCGACGACGAGGCGGCCGTCCTCGGCC
>JAWWAN010000560.1:0-2831 GCA_033721675.1 Rhodothermales bacterium
CCGGCGAACCGGCCCAGCTCGTGGAACGCCTCGGGGTCGTCGAGGAGCGCGGCGATGCGCTCGCGGGCGGTCAGCTTGCCGCGCCGGTGCTCCCGCTCGATGCGCTTCGGGCCGCCGCCCTGCGCCACCGCCTCGGCGCGAGACCGAAGGCGATCCAGGAGAGCCTGGTAGGCATCGGCCCGGCGCTGGAAGGCGCCGGCGTCGGTGGGAGCGGGCGTGCCGAGGGCACCGCTGACGTCCGTCTCGGGCATGGTGGGGTAAGGATGGCGCAGGGTTCGGAGGCCGTCAAGGTACGGCGCGCACCCGCCTCCGCGCTGTGAAAAGCCCAAAAAGGCCAGGACAAACGAAGAGCCCCGGCCTGTGCGACCGGGGCTCGGGGGCTAGACACGGGGTGCCTGAACGAAACGACGGAGGCTAGATGATGGCGCTGATCTTGCGAAAGATCTCGTTGCGCGGCTCACCGGTCTTCTCGTGGATCAGATTGACCATCTTGCGCATGTCCCCGCGCGCCTTCTTCATCTCCTTCTCGCCAAAGTCGGCCTCACTCCAGATGGCCTTGATTTGCGCTTTCACCTGCCGCCAGCTATCGTTCATGCGCTGAGTCGCCATAGTGTGCTACCTCCGTGGATGGGTCTGGAAACGCGGTACAATTTCTTTACAAAGATACCGCACGCCGGGTTTCTATTTCACCCCAACTTCGTTTCGATTCATTCGGAGCGCGGCGCTCCTGGCGGGCTCATCAGGCCGCCGCGAACGCGGCCGCCAGACGGGGCCAGAACATGAGCACGAGGATGGTGATCCAGAGCAGATGGCCGATCCCGACGCCCATCGCCACGCGCTTGCGGGCCGCCTCGCCCCCCTCGCCGCGCTCCACGGCTGTCTGCAGGCGTGCCCAACCCGGTCGGATCAGCGCGTATTGCACCGCCAGCAACACCAGGATCAGGCCGGAGCTGAGGTGGAACGAGAGCCCGTAGCTCGCCGGCCCGCCCAGCCCCAGCGTTGCGTAGGCGAAGACGGCGGTGAGGAGGGCGAAGATGCTCATGAAGCGCACCGTCCGCGCACCGTCAGCAGCGAGCGCCACGCCGGCCTCGCGGGGCTGCGCGAGTGCGGTGCGGGCCTGCGCGGCCAGCCGCAACCCCATCCCGAACCAGGCGGCGGCGAAGAGGATGTGCAGGATCGTCGTGATGTGTTTGAGGATCAGCAGCGCCATGGCTTGGGTCCGGTTGGCACAGAGAACAGGTGGTCGGGGAGAAAATTGGAAATTGAACGCTCAAGTGTCGCATCTTCCACCGTCTCAACCGGCAATTCATCGAAAGGCCCGTGCCCATCATCGCGATCCTCGGCGGCGGCATCGCCGGCCTCACGGCGGCGTTGCGCCTGCGCGCCGGGGGAGCGGACGCCGTGGTCTTCGAGGCCGCTGCGGAGCCGGGCGGTGCGCTCCGCAGCAAACGCACCGGCGGCTTCCTGGTGGAATACGGCCCGAACACGCTGCGCGCCCGCACGCCGCTGCTCCACGAGGTGATCGCCGCTGTGGGGCTGGAAGACGAGGTCGTCGAGGCGCGTGCGGCGGCCCGGCATCGCTACGTCGTGCGGGGCGGCGTGCCCGTCCCGCTCCCTGCCTCCCCGCCGGGCCTCCTCCGCTCGGACGTGCTCTCGTGGCGAGGCCGGCTGCGCCTGCTGGCCGAACCGTTCGTCGGCCGCGGCGATGAGGACGAGACCGTCGCGGCCTTCGTGCGGCGGCGGCTGGGCCGGGAGGCCCTCGCCTACGGCGCCGACCCGTTCGTGGCCGGCATCTTCGCCGGAGATCCGGGACAGCTCTCCATGCGCCACGCCTTCCCTGCCCTCGTCGAACTGGAGCAGAAGCATGGATCGCTCCTGAAGGGCCTCGTGCGGCAGGGGCGGTCTCGGGAATCGGGCTCGCCCGCCGCACCGGGCATCTTCTCCTTTCGGGACGGCCTCCAACAGCTCCCTGTAGCGATGGCGCACGTGCTGGGCGATGCCGTGTCTCTCAGCGCACCGGTCACCGCTCTGCGGCGCGAAGGAGGCGGCTGGCGCGTCGAGGTGGACGGGGTGCGCACGGCGGCGCGCTTCGACGCTGCCGTCTCTACACTGCCCCTCCACGCACTTTCCCGGCTGGAGCTGCCGTTCGACGCCGGCCCGCTCGCCGACGTGGTCTATGCCCCCGTCGCCGTCGTGGCGCTCGGCTTCCGCCGGGCGGATGTGGCGCATCCCCTCGACGGCTTCGGCGTGCTCGTACCCGCCGCCGAGGCGGACTACCGCATCCTCGGTGCGATCTTCTCCTCCACCCTCTTCCCCGGCCGCGCGCCGGACGACCACGTGCTGCTGACGGTGCTGGCCGGCGGCATGCGCCATCCGGACCTGGCCGCGCTCCCCGCAGACGTCCTCGCCGACCTCACGCTGGACGACCTGCGGCGGCTGCTGGGCGTCACCGGAGCGCCGGCCTTCATCCACCACTACGCATGGCGGCACGGCATCCCCCAGTACACGCCGGGCTACGACGCCGTCCTCCGCCACCTCGGCGCGCTCGAAGCGGCGCATCCCGGTCTGTACTTCGCCGGCAACTACCGCGATGGCGTCTCCGTGCCGGACGCCATGGCGTCGGGGGAGGCCGCAGCGCAGCGGCTCCGCGATGCGCTCTCCGGAGAGGAGCCGGGATAACGATGGATCACGCCTGGCCGCCCTGCGCCGCCGCCAGATGCAGCATCAGCTTGCGCTTGGCGACGGGCAGCATCGTCGGCTCGAACGGGAAGTCGAGGTCCGTCGAGAAGAAGAACGTGGCGGGGTTGGGCAGGTCGCGGTGCTCGGCCACG
>JAWWAN010000561.1:0-2821 GCA_033721675.1 Rhodothermales bacterium
CCGCCCGGCCGCCGAGGAGATCCGCCACCCATTCGCTCTGCGCCTCGGCCAGCGGCATCACCGCGCCGATGGGCTGGATGAGGCCGATGAAGTACAGGTTCGGGTGCTCCGGCGGCACGACGCGGCGGTACAGCGGCAGCCGGTTCTCCTCGGGCCGGATGAAGTCCGCGTCGAAGAACGGGAAGGTGACGTTGTAGCCCGTGGCGAGGACGATGACGTCGACGGCCTCGTCCGTCCCGTCGGCGAAGCGCACGCGGGAGCCGGCGAGGCGGTCCACGCCCGGCTTGACCGTGATCTCGCCGTGCCCGATGAGGCCGAGCAGATCGCTCGACACGGTCGGGTGCTCGTTGCCGAGAGGATGGTCCGGCGTGGGGAAGTACGGCTCCTGGCGGCCCCGGCTGAGATAGACGAGCGCGCGGTAGGCGAGGCGCTGCACGGGGCGGGGCAGGCGCGTGGAAAAGGGCGTCACCCAGACGTCGAGCGGGCGGCCGAGCAGGTACTTGGGGATGATGTAGGCGCCGCGCCGCGTCGAGAGGAAGACATGCTCGGCCACGCGCGCCGCCTCGCACGCGACGTCGCAGCCGGAGTTGCCGACGCCGACGACCAGCACGCGCCGCCCCTCGAAGATCTCGGGCGTCCGGTATGCGCTCGAATGCAAGACGCGCCCCTCGAACGTGCCCTCGAAGGCGGGCACGTACGGATCCCAGTGGTGGCCGCTGGCCACGAGCACGGCGCCGTAGCGGGCCGTCGTCGTCTCGCCCGTCGTGAGGCTGCGCACCGTCACGTCGTACGCGCCGCCAGGGGCCGGCGCTACGCGCTCCACCCGGGTGCGAAACGTGATCCGGTCCCGGAAGCCGAAGTGATCGACGTAGTCCTCGAAGTAAGCGAGGAGCTGGCGGTGCGAGAGGAAGTCCGGGCGGTCCGGTGGGATCGGGAAGTCCGAGAAGCCCGTCCGGTCCCGCGAGGTGTTGATATGGAGCGAGGCGTAGGCTGGCGCGCGGCCGCTGTCGTTCTCGTAGCGCCAGAGGCCGCCGATGCCGGAGCCCATCTCGAAGGCGTCGAACGGGATCCCCCGTTCGTGCAAGACCTTCGCCGCCGCGATGCCGGACGACCCGGCGCCGATGATGCACGCGCGCTCTGCTCCTCCCATGCCTCCTTCGTCTGTGCGGCGCCCGTCGCTCCCAGAAGAAAAAATGCTGCCCAGCGTGCCGATAGCATGCCACAGCGAACCCGCCGGCCGGTGCTCCCAAACTACTGAAATGCCGGCGTTGGAGCAACGCAGGGGTTCGCTCTACCCCACCTGGATGCATGACGACGACTTCCTGGTCCCGAACCCCGCTTCTCCCTGCGGGCAGCGCCGGACCGGCCTTCACGTAGCTACTTCGCCTTCGAGTAGCCTTCCAACTGGACGTCGCGAAATACGTCTCCCGACCCCGCCGTGCGCTCCACTACGCGGACCGAGAAGATGTACCGGCCCCACCTTTTGAACTGATCCGGCTCGCGTACGGACAGTCGCAACCCGTCCTCCGGTAGATCCGGGGCCACGTGCTCCGCGACGGTGATCCCGTCGGGAATGGCACACCGGGCGTCCTTCGGGCACTCACTGATCGTCACGACATACGCCTCGACGTTATACCGCCCGGGTGCGGGCGCTGAGTACTTCACCGCCATCAGGCTCTTCAACTCGTACTCGGCGGCCTTCGGGAGCGTCCTTTCAGCCCGATCCGGCTCCACGAGGGAGCAGGCGACGACGAGAGACAGAAGCAGAATCGAAACGGGGGTACACCAGGGGCGGAACGGCATCAGGCGAGAAGGCCAAGGAGGGGTCCACGATCTCCTGCACTACACGCAGCGAACGCGCCGTACGCACCAGGGACCCGGCGTGGGCGGCTCACCTGGGCGGGGCGGCCCGGGCCTCCTATGCGCTTCCAGTGAGGCGCCGCAGGAGGACGCGGTCGCGGAGGCGATCCGGCAGGAGGCGCTGGAGCATCAGGCGCACGTGCGCCATGCGCCCGACGCGGTACCGCGTCTTCGGGCGGCGCGCGGTGAGCGCACGGTGGATGACCTCGGCGACGGCCTCCGGCGGCAGGCCCGTCGTGGCTGTGGCCCGCACGACGGCCTTCATCGCCGTCAACTGGGGGCCGTAGTGCGCTTCGGCCGCTGGCGGCACCGCCTGCCCCGCCCCCTTCTCCCAGATCGGCGTGGCGATGCTGCCGGGCTGGACGAGCACGACCTCGACGCCGGCCGCTTTCAGCTCCATCCGCAGCGCGTCCGTCACGGCTTCGAGCGCGAACTTGCTGGCGCAGTAGGCCCCGGCGAACGGGAGGGCGCTCACCCCCCCGATGGACCCCACGTTGACGATCCGCCCGCGCGCCCGCCGCAGCACCGGCAGCAGAGCCTGCGTGACGGCCACCTGCCCCACGACGTTGACCTCGAACTGCCGCCGCAGCCCGTCCAGCGGAAGGCACTCCAGCGGCCCGGCCTCCACGATGCCGGCGTTATTGACCAGCCCGGCCAGCCCCTCCGCGCCGACGAGGCCCTCCACCTCCTCCGCCATCTCGGCGATGCACGTGGCCTCCGTCACGTCGAGGTAGCAGACGCGCAGCCGGTCCGAGCTGTCGGCGGCCAGCGCCGCGCCGTCGGTGCCGCGCCGTACGGTGGCCACCACGCGCCACCCGGCCCGGTCGAGCCGCAGCGCCGTGGCCCGCCCGATGCCCGTCGACGCGCCGGTGATGAGGATGGTGTGCATGGGAGATAGGGGCTGTGGACTGGCGAACAGGGACTGCCCCCCCAGTGGCTAGTGGCCGCAGATCGGAAGAGC
>JAWWAN010000562.1:0-2810 GCA_033721675.1 Rhodothermales bacterium
ATCGGAGGCCTCCAGGGCCTCCTGCGGCGGCGGCGGTACGATGCAGGTGCACGCCCGGGCCGGCTGCGCTATCAGCAAGAACACTACCATCATACCACCTCCCAGCGCCGCCCAGCGCCCAAGCTGCCGCCGCTGCACCTTCTCGGTATTCCGACCGACCACGCGTTTCATCTGGAACCTCCTGAGCCTATAAACGGGTACCTTACGACGCCAGAAGTACTACACGCAGGCGCTGAAAAACAAGTAAGAGCACCCGATCGGTATTCCCTCGCCTCGAACCATCTAAAATCGCTGCCGACCGGTTACCGGCTAGCCCTGCCCCGATGGCCCCCGACCTCAAAGCTCACCTCGAACACGCCAGAACCATTGCCGTCGTCGGCTGCTCGAACCATCCGTACCGAACGAGCCACGGCATCGCCCGCTACCTCCAGCGCGCCGGGTACCGCATCCTCCCGATCAACCCGCATTGCACCGAGGTCCTCGGCGAGACGGCCTACCCGGATCTCGACAGCCTCCCGGACGACGTGCGGGTGGACCTCGTCAACATCTTCCGCAACCCGCGCTATACCGACGACATGGTGGCGATGGCCGTGCGATATGCCGAGGCGACGGGCACGCGGCCAGTGATCTGGACGCAGCTCGGCGTCTCGACGCCGGCGGCGCAGCAGCGCGCCGAGGCCGCCGGCCTGCCCTACGTGGCAGACCGCTGCATCAAGATCGAGCACGCCCGGTTCGTGCGGGCATAGCAGGCCGCCGCCCCACCCTCAGACGACCGATCCGATTTTTGCCCCGTGTTTTTCGCCGCGCCTCCACGATAACTATGGGGCCGATGCCGTATCTTCCCGCCGATACGATCTCTTCCGGGAGCGATGATATGGCCGACATGCACGTGAGCCGAAACGTGTTGAAGCAGGTGCTGAAGGAGGCCCTCGCCGAAACGCTCCACGAGGAGCGGGTCCTGCTGCGCGACATCGTGGCCGAGGTCCTGGAGGACCTGGCCCTCGCCGAGACCCTCCACGAAGCCGAAGAGGCCCGCAAGGTCACCTACGACGACGTCATGCCCCACCGCGAAGGGCTGGCGTAGCGCGTCTCCAGATTCCGCCATCCCCGTAGGGGCGTTGTTCGCAACGCCCCTACGTTTGTTTACGCCCTGCCGGCGCCCCCTGTATGCCCGTTCCTCCGGATGCCCTCCGCGCGTACCTCGGCAGCCTCGCCGACCGCTTCGAGCGCCCGGCCTTCATCCCGGACGACCCCATCGCCCTCCCCCACGGCTTCGACGACCCGCGCGACCGCGAGGTCATCGGGCTCTACGCTGCCCTGCTGGCCTGGGGGCGCCGCGCCACCGTGCTCGCCAAGATGGCCGAGCTGTGCGAGCGCATGGACTACCGCCCCTACCGCTTCGTCCGCCACTTCGACGCCGGGCGGGACGGCCACCGCCTCGACGGCTTCAAGCACCGCACCTTCCAGCCCATCGACGCGCGCTGGCTGACGCAGAACCTCGGCGCACTGCTGCGGCGCCACGAGACCGTCGAACGCCTCTTCGCACGCCACCTGCCGGCCGGCGCGCCGGACGTCGGGCCCGCCATCGAGGGCTTCAGCACGGCGCTCATGGCCGAGGATCCGGAGACGCCGCGCCGGCTACAGAAGCACCTCGCGCGGCCGTCCACCGGCAGCGCGTGCAAGCGGCTGTGCATGTACCTGCGGTGGATGGTGCGCCCCGGCCCCGTAGACCTCGGCGCGTGGACCGCGATCCGCCCCACCCAGCTCGTCCTCCCGCTCGACGTCCACTCCGGGCGGCAGGCCCGCGCGCTCGGCCTCCTCACCCGCACCCAGAACGACTGGCGGGCCGCCCTCGAACTGACCGAGGCCTGCCGCCGCCTCGACCCCACCGACCCGGCGCGCTACGACTTCGCGCTCTTCGGGGCCGGCGCCTACGGCGTCGTGCTGGACCCCCGCTTCACGGTCGAGAACGACCGCACCTCGGCCTCGCCGCCGATGCGGCGGTAGCTGCGGTCGAAGTACAGGATGGGGCCGGCCGCGCCGCCTTCCTCGATCCGGTAGACGGCGCCCAGGATCAGCGAGTGATCTCCGGCGGGATAGACCGCGTACCGGGTGCAGTGGAAGACGGCGAGGACGTCTTCGAGGATCGGCGTGCCGTGGGCGTCGAGGCGATAGGGCACGGCCGCGAACTGCTCCGCGCCGGTGCGGTCCTTGACGGCGAAGTGATTCGAGAGGTGGGCCTGCGCCTCGGTGAGGACGTGCACGGCGAAGCGCTCTGCCTGCATGATGAGCGGGTGCATCTGCGCGGCCTGGTCCACATTGAACGAGATCAGCGGCGGGTCGAGCGAGACGCTGGTGAACGAGCCGATCGTGATGCCCCGCACCTCGCCCTCGCCGGCAGCCGTCACGACCGTCACGGGCGAGGGGATGCGCCGCATCGCCTGCCGCAGCGCCTGTCCGTCGATGGCTTTCTGATCCATGTTCGCTGGTGTTTCAGTCGTCCGGGCTTCCGGTGTTCGAGGTCAGCACTCCAACGGAACTCCGGGAACACCGAAGCGCTGAAACACCGGGCGTCACCCGGCAAAGACGTCTTTGACGCGGCTGAAGAAGGATTTGCGGTGGTCTTCGCGCTCGGGGCGCGGCTGGAAGGACTCGGCGCTGCGAAGCCCTTCGAGGAGGCGGCGTTCCTCGGCCGTCAGCTCGCGCGGCGTCCAGACGTGGACGCGGATCATCTGGTCACCGCGGCGGCTGCCTTGCAGCTCCGGCAGGCCGCGCCCGCGCATCCGCAGGATCTTGCCGCTCTGCGTACC
>JAWWAN010000563.1:0-2801 GCA_033721675.1 Rhodothermales bacterium
ACGGCGCAGACCTCCGTGGGGGCCTCCGCGCCGTAGACGGGGTAGAAGTGGAGCAGGACGGGCACGGGCTCGTCCCGGTCGCCGACGCGGACGGGGAAGATCTGGTGCGTGACGAGGTGGCCGCCGCCGGCTTCCTCGACGCAGCGGACGGCCTGCTCCCGGTCTTCCGGGGCGAGGGCGTCCCAGGCGGCGTCGCCGCCGAAGAAACGCCGCCAGGCCTCGTTGGCGAAGACGATGCCCCCGTCCGGCGCGCAGCTCGCCACGAGCAGCGCCGGCTCCAGCGGTCCGAACGGTTCCGGCGAATCTCCCATGAATACCCCGGCCCGGCAGCGGGGCCGTCACTCCTGGACAGGATCGGTGCCTGCGGAATCGATACCTTGCGCACCGACCCAATTGCTGGCTCGGGCGTTACCAGAGGCAGGACCGGGTGCACACCCCCGGTATCGGTCGAAAATAGCACATTTCAACCCTTCATGCACAACCATGTGGCACGACACGATTCTGGGGACGATCGGCAACACCCCGCTGGTTCGGCTCAACCGCGTGGCGGCCGGCGCGCCGGGGACGATCCTCGCCAAGGTCGAGTTCTTCAACCCGATGGCCTCGGTCAAGGACCGCATCGGGATCGCGATGGTCGAGGCCGCCGAGCGGCGGGGTGACCTGAAGCCGGGCGGCACCATCATCGAGGGGACCAGCGGCAACACGGGCGCCGGCCTGGCCCTCGCCGCAATTGCGCGCGGCTACCGCTGCATCTTCACCACCACCGACAAGCAGAGCCAGGAAAAGGTGGACGTCCTCCGCGCCCTCGGCGCCGAGGTGCTGGTGTGCCCGACGAACGTCGAGCCCGAGGATCCGCGCTCCTACTACCAGGTGGCCCGCCGCCTCGCCCGTGAGATTCCCAACTCGGTCTACCTCAACCAGTACGACAACCCCGCCAACGCCGAGGCCCACTACCGGACGACCGGCCCGGAGCTGTGGGAGCAGACCGAGGGCCGCATCACGCATTTCATCGCGGGCGCCGGCACGGGCGGCACCATCAGCGGCACGGCCAAATACCTCAAGGAGCAGAACCCGGCCGTCACGGTCGTCGGCGTGGATCCCCTCGGCTCGGTCTACCACAAGTACTACCACACGGGCGAGTTCGACGACGCCGAGATCTACCCGTACCTGACCGAGGGCGTCGGGGAGGACATCCTGGCCGAGAACATGGACTTCGGCATCGTGGACGACTACGTGCAGGTGACGGACAAGGCCTCGATGCAGATGACGCGGCGCCTGGCGCGCGAGGAGGGCCTGTTCGTCGGGCAGAGCTGCGGCATGGTGGTGGCCGGCGCCCTGGACTGGCTCCGCGCCCACCACGACGCCGTGGGCGGCGACGCCGTCGTCGTGATCCTCCTGCCGGACTCCGGCTTCCGCTACCTCTCGAAGACGTACAACGACGAGTGGATGCGCCGCAACGGCTTCCTGGAGGAGCCCGCGGGCCTGACCGTCGAGGCCGTCCTCGGGGCGCGCCGCCGGGCGCAGGCGATCGTGTCGGTGGCGCCGGAGGAGACGCTGGGCGCGGCCATCGAGCGCATGGCCGACTCCGGGTTCTCGCAGCTCCCGGTGATCGAGGACGGCACGCCGGTGGGCAGCCTCACCGAGACGGTCATCCTGAAGCGGCTCGTCGAAGCGCCGGAGGCGCGGCAGGCGCCCGTGCGCGCGGTCATGGCGGAGCCGTTCCCCGTCGTCCCGCGCTCGCTCGGCGTCGACGACCTGACGGCGCACCTGGACCAGGGCACGCCGGCGGTGCTCGTCGAGCCGGCCGACGGGCACGCCTTCGAGATCCTCACCCGCAGCGACCTCATCGCCGCCCTCGCCGCCGCCGGCCGCAACGGCCAGCCGCGCTGATCGCGTGGGGGTACCGGGGTCCTGCCTGCCGGTGCTCCGACGGGGGTGCTGAACGGAAATCCCGCAACGCCCGAACCCGAAACACGCCGAACACTATGGCCGACGACCCGCAGACCCCTCCGCAGCAGCAGATCAACATCGAGCTCTCCGAAGACATCGCCGAGGGCATCTACTCGAACCTCGTGATGATCGCGCACTCGCCGGAGGAGTTCATCCTCGACTTCATTCGCGTGGTGCCGGGCGTGCCGAAGGCGCGCGTCAAGAGCCGGGTGATCGTCACGCCGCAGCACGCCAAGCGCCTGCTGCGCGCCCTCGACGAGAACATCAAGCGGTACGAGCGGGCGCACGGCGCCGTGGACGAGCGCGTGGGGCCGGGCCAGACCATCCAGTTCGGCAGCGGGATGGGCGAAGCGTAGACGCTTCGCGTAGAGGGCCAGTCCCCAGTGGCCAGTCCCCTGGTGGCCAGTCCCTATTCCCATATCCTTCCCCTATCTTATCGGTCTCTGCTCTCTTCCACTCGCCTCTCCCCGAGACCGATGCGAAAGCCGCTGCTGCTCGCCGCCCTCGCCGTGCTGCTGCTCGCCGGCACCCTCCAGGCCCACGACCTGTTCCTGAAGCTGGACGACTACTTCCTGCCGGCCGGCGCGAAGGTCACCGTGCACCTCATCAACGGTACCTTCGAGAAGAGTGAGAACGCCATCGCCCGCGATCGCATGCTCGACGTCCGCATCGTCGGACCGGAGGACGAGACCGTCCACCCCGAGGCGAGCCAGTGGCGCGACGAGGACGACGCCGCGCTGCTCGACTTCACCACCGGCGGCCCCGGCACCTACGTCCTCGGCGTCTCGACGGCCCCCCGCATGATCGAGCTCTCGGCCGAAGACTTCAACGGCTACCTGGAGCACGACGGC
>JAWWAN010000564.1:0-2789 GCA_033721675.1 Rhodothermales bacterium
ATGCCCCGTCGATCGATGATAGATCCCCAGCAGACCCCCGGCCCCGCCAACGCGTGCGGCAGCCACCACGAAGAGGCGCTGAATCTGTACCTGGACGGCGAGTTGCCGCTCGGGGACGAAGCCGCCCTGTTCCGCCACCTCGCCGCCTGCACGGCATGCCGGCGGGTGCTCGGCGCGCTGATCGAGTTCCGCCGCATGAGCCGGCAGGAAGCGCTGGCGGTGCCGGCCGCCGTAGACGATGCGTTCTTCGGCAAGCTCGATCATCTGCGGCACCGGACGACGCTCTCCGACCGCTCGGCGCAGCGCCGCCCGCTCTGGCAGTTGCATACCCGCATCTCGCTGCGCGTGGCCGCCGCCGTCGCCGGGGTCCTCTTCTTCGCCGGGTTCCTCATCCCGCGCGACCTGGGGACGCTGCCGCCGATGCCGCGCGTGGAAGGGCTGGACGAGCGCGTGGAGCTGCCGCCCGTGTTCCAGCCCGCCGGTGAGGCCGTCTACGTGTTCTACCCGGGCCTGACGGTGGAGGCTGCCCGGCTGCCGGACGAGGCCCTGTAGCGCGGGCCCGCGCCTTCGCCAGGATTTCGCCGAACCTGTCGTGCGCAGGGGGTATTCTAAGCGCTCACCCGCTTCATGAACCCACCTACCGCGACGGCATGGCAACGCAGCCCGGCGGCGTCCGCGTCCGCTTCGCGCCGAGCCCCACGGGCCTCCTCCACATCGGGGGCCTGCGGACGGCGCTCTACAACTACCTCTTCGCCCGACGCCAGGGCGGCACGTTCCTCCTCCGCATCGAAGACACGGACCAGGAGCGCTACGTGGAGGGCGCCGAGCGCGACATCCTCGACTCGCTGCGCTGGGCCGGGCTGCCGGCGGACGAAGGGCCGGAGACCGGCGGGCCGCATGCGCCGTACCGCCAGTCTGAGCGCGGCGACCGCTACCGGCGCTACGCCGACCGGCTCGTCCAGGCCGGCCAGGCCTACTACGCCTTCGACACCCCGGAGGAGCTGGACGCCCTGCGCACGCGCCTCCAGGACGAGGGCAACCCAGCGCCCCGGTATGGTGCCGCGACGCGGGGCGGCATGCGCAATGCCCTGGCCCTCCCGGCCGACGAGGTGGAGCGCCTGCTGGCGGCGGGCACGCCCTACGTGGTCCGCCTCAAGGTGCCGCAGGGCGAGACGGTCCGCTTCCACGACGCCATCCGCGGCGACGTCGCCATCGACACCGACGAGCTGGACGACCAGGTCCTGCTGAAATCGGACGGCCTGCCGACGTACCACCTCGCGAATGTGGTGGACGACCACGAGATGGTGATCACGCACGTGATCCGGGGCGAGGAGTGGCTGCCGTCGACGCCCAAGCACATCCTGCTGTACCGGTATTTCGGGTGGGACCCTCCGGCGATGGCTCATCTGCCGCTGATCCTCAGCCCGAACGGGGGCAAGCTCTCGAAGCGGCACGCCGAGGAGGCCGGCATCCCCGTCTCGGTGCGCGCGTATCGCGAGGCCGGGTACGAGCCGGAAGCCCTCCTCAACTTCCTCGCGTTCCTGGGGTGGAACCCCGGCACGGAGCAGGAACTGTTCGGGCTCGACGAGCTGGTGCAGGCATTCTCGCTCGACCGCGTCGGCTCGGCTGGCGTCCAGTTCAACCTCGACAAGCTGCGGTGGTACAACGAGCAGCACCTGCGCAGGCTCTCGGTAGAAGAACTCGTCGCGCGCGCGCGCCCGTCCCTCGCCGGAGCCGGCATCGACGTAGAGGATCCACGGGTGCCCGCCGTCGCCCGGATGATGCAGGAACGCATCCGCTTCGCGCGTGAGCTGGCCACGGACGCGGCCTACTTCTTCGAGGCGCCGCAGGAGTACGACCCTGACGGCGTGAAGAAGCGCTGGAAGGCGGACTCCGCCGAGCTGCTCGCGGCGTATGCCGACCGGTTGGAGCAGGCCGACGCGTTCACGGAGGAGCGTGTGGAGGCCCTGCTGCGGGCGCTCGCAGAAGAGCGCGAGGTCGGCGCTGGACGCATCATCCATCCGACGCGCCTCGCGCTGAGCGGGGTGACGTTTGGTCCCAGCCTCTTCGAGATGATGGCCGCGCTGGGGCGCGAGACCTGCGTGGAGCGGCTGCGCGAGGCCGTCCGGGTGCTCGGTTGAGCCATGCCCTCTTCGCTGACGATCCACCCGGGCCGGTACGCAGTGTGCCGCCTGGCGCCTTCCGCCCCGGTGCCCGCCTGGGCGCGGGGAGCCTTCGTCGCGGTCACGCGCACGCCGGCCGAGCTTTCCATCGTGTGTCCTGAGGCGCCCGTCCCCGACGGCATCCGGGCCGAGCGAGGATGGCGGTTGATGGCCGTAGACGGTCCGCTCGACTTCGCGCTCACCGGCATCCTCGCCGCCATCACGCGGCCGCTCGCGCAGGCATCCATCCCGGTCTTTGCTCTCTCCACGTTCGACACCGACTACCTGCTCGTCCGCGAGGCCGATCTGGGTGCCGCCGTCGAGGTGCTGCGGGCGGCCGGGCATACCATGACGGGCTAGCGCTCCCGTGGCGGGTGCCCCTGGTAGAGATCGAGGAGGGCGCGGGCCGCGTCGGTCGCGGTGCGGCGGCCCTCCGCGACGGCCCGTTCGAGGCCGGGCAGGGCCGAGCGGACGGCCGGGTCGGCGAAGAAATCAGCGCGCAGGTGATCCTCGATGGTGCGGTACATCCACGTCCGGGCCTGTTCGCGGCGCTGCACGTCGAAGTAGCCCGAGCTGCGCGTGTGGGTCTCGTAGGCCTCGATGGTTTCCCATACCGCCTCGATGCCC